>NZ_JAAGPN010000355.1:0-6234 GCF_017104805.1 Paraburkholderia sp. Ac-20347
TGCCCGCCGAGTATCTGCACGCGGGCCTGTGGGTGGCCGACATCGTCTATTTCCCGATCCGCACGGCGCTGCTCGAAGCCGCCGAGGCGCGCGGCTGCCGCACGCTCAGCGGTGGCGGCATGGCGGTCTATCAGGCCGTCGACGCCTTCCGCCTCTTCACCGGCGTCGAGCCGGACGCGGAGCGCATGTACGCGCATTTGCAGTCGATGCTGGCACCGGGCGCAGCCCAGGGCGCCGGCCAATAACAAGCCGGGCCAATCCGGCCACTTACAGGAATGGAGACAGACATGGCACCTCCCGTATCCACGGGCCGCGACGCGCCGACGCTTTCCTCGACGTCCGCCGCAGGCGCAGTACGGCGCTCGAAAGCGCGCTATCGCATCCTCGGCCTGCTCGCCGTCGGCACCATGATCAATTACCTGGACCGCACCGTGCTGGGTATCGCGGCGCCGCAGCTGACCAAGGAACTGGGCATCAACGCGGCGCTGATGGGCCTCGTGTTCTCGGCGTTCTCGTGGAGCTACGTGGTTGCGCAGATTCCGGGCGGCGTGTTTCTCGACCGCTTCGGCAGCAAGCTCACGTACTTCCTCGCGATGACCTTGTGGTCGACCTGCACGCTGATCCAGGGTTTCGTCGGCAGCGTGGGCGCGCTGTTCGCCTGCCGGCTCGGGCTGGGCGCGGCCGAATCGCCGTGCTTCCCGACCAATAGCCGCGTGGTGGCGACCTGGTTCCCGCAGCACGAACGCGCGTTCGCGACCGGCACCTACACCGTGGGCGAGTACATCGGCCTCGCGTTCTTCAGCCCGTTCCTGTTCGCGCTGATGGGCGCCTACGGCTGGCGCTCGCTGTTCTACGTGGTCGGCGCGGCGGGCATCGCCTTCGGCTTCATCTGGTGGTTCCTGTATCGCGAGCCGCACGAGCACCCGGCGGCCAACCGCGCCGAACTCGATTACATCGAGGCGGGCGGCGGTCTGGCGAAGCACGAACGCAAGGCCGCGAAGGAAGAGGCCGCCGCCGAACAGGCGGGCGACAAGAGCGCGAAGAAGGGCTTCGACTGGCGCCTCGCGGGCCAGCTGGTGCGCCGCCGTCAGCTCGCGGGCATCTGCCTCGGCCAGTTCGCGGGCAACTCCACGCTCGTGTTCTTCCTGACGTGGTTCCCGACCTATCTCGCCACCGAGCGCCACATGGGCTGGCTCAAGATCGGCTTCTTCGCGATCATGCCGTTCATCGCCGCCTCGATCGGCGTGATGTTCGGCGGCACGTTCTCCGACTGGATGCTGCGCCGCGGCTACTCGGCCAACGTGGCGCGCAAGCTGCCGATCATCGCCGGGCTGCTGCTGGCTTCGACGATCATTCTGGCGAACTTCGTCGAAAGCAACGTGACGGTGATCGTGATCCTCTCGATCGCGTTCTTCGCGCAGGGCATGGCGGCGCTGGGCTGGACGCTGGTCTCCGACATCGCGCCGGCCGGCATGCTGGGCCTGACGGGCGGCATCTTCAACCTGGCGGCCAATCTCGCGGGCATTATCACGCCGCTGGTGGTCGGGCTGATCGTGGGCGTGACGGGCTCGTTCGTCTGGGCGCTGGTGTTTATCGGCGTGATCGCGCTGGTCGGGGCGGCGTCGTATATCTTCATCGTCGGCGATATCAAGCGGATCGAGCTGGTTTGAACCGGCGGGCGCGGCTTCGTCGAGGCGTGAATGAAACCTCGATGAAGCCGCGCCGAAAGCGCGCTGCAACGCAGCGGCAAGATCGGCGAAATGCCGCTGCAAGGCCGCCGCAAACCGCGCGCCGCGCGCCCGCTGCGGCGCGCATCCGGAACACCGGCCGGCTTCTCCCGGCCGCGCGGGACGCGGCCCCCGCCATGCTAGAATCGGCCGCATCCCTCCTCCCTGCGGTCCACAACAACGATATGGCAAGACCGGCGGCTTCGGCCGAACGCAACGACGCTCAATCCGAAAGCCGGCGCAAGTACGATCCCGAGCAAACCAGGCGCAACATTCTTGAAGTGGCGACCGCCGAGTTTTCGGCGATGGGGCTGTCGGGCGCGCGCGTGGACGCGATCGCCGAGCGCACGAACACCACGAAGCGCATGCTGTATTACTACTTCGGCAGCAAGGAAGGGCTGTACGAAGCGGTGCTCGACAAGGTCTACGGCGACATCCGCGCGCTCGAACAGGACCTGCATATCGACGAACTCGATCCCGAGGAAGGCCTCAAGCGCCTCGTCGAATTCACCTTCGACTACCACGACCGCCATCGCGACTTCGTGCGCCTCGTGACGATCGAAAACATCCACGGCGCGAAGTACATCGAGCGGCTCAAGACGTTCCGTACGCGTAACGCCAGCGTGATCCGCACGATCGAGGATCTGCTTGCGCGCGGCGTGGCGGCGGGCGTGTTCCGCACCGATATCGACCCGATCGACCTGCATCTGCTGATCAGTTCGATGTGCTTTCATCGTGTGGGCAATCGCCACACCTTCGGCGCCGCGTTCGGCCGCGATCCCTCGCATCCGCGCCTGCGCGCGCGCCATCGCGAGATGGTCGTGGACGCGGTCGCGCGCTTCGTGCGCAAGACGGATTAAGCAACCGTTTCAAGCCCGTAGCGGCGCACACCCAAGGGCGATGCCAGCCCGATCGAGCCGCGCGAGCGCGTCCGCCGCGCCTTGTCGCTATATCGAAAAGCGCGCTCAGCGTTGCCGCGCCGCCTCGTCAGGTAGTGTCCTCATCGCATAAAAGTGCTCAAACGCATTACACTACGCCCCGGAAGCCCGTGTGACGGGCCTTCGCCGGGGCGTCTGTGCGCTCGCGCACGGTGCGCGGACGGCAAACGCCGCCTCCCGACGCCAACCGGAAAAGCCCAAGCGTAATGAGCACAGCCATGCCCCGTTCCGGCTCAGCCGGCCTGCCGCGCCAGACCCAGGGTCGCTACACACTCGGGACGCGCATCGTCGTGAGTTTCGGCCTGCTGTTCGTGCTGATGCTCGCCACGGCTGCGATCTCCTGGGAGCGCTTGCGCACCATCGACGACGAAGCCCTCAGCCTCACGCACGATTCCGTGCCGGGCCTGTTCTATTCGACCTCGATGCGCGCCGCCGCCAATCAGACGTACACGCTCGTCGAGCGCGCCGCCTTCGTGGAAACCGATCCGGCCGGCGTGGCGCGTGCGCTCGCGCTGCTGCCGGCGGCTGTCAACCAGACCGAGCAGAACGCCGCGCACTACGAAGCCTCGGTCTACCGCGCCGACGACCGCGCGCGCTTCCAGCGCTTTCGCGACGCCTACGGCCGCTATCTGCCGCAATTGATGGCGATCGCGCGCGAGCTGCCCGCGCAGCGCGCCGCCGCGCAAGCTTCGTTCGTGCAGCTCGACGGCACCTGGCGCGAGGTGATCGAGTCGGTCAACGCGGTCGTCGACGAGAACCGCAGGCAGGCCGACGAATCGGCGCGCGCGATCCGCAGCTCGGTCACGGGCACGGAGGTCACGCTCGCCACGGCGCTCGGCATCGTGCTGCTGGCGTCGCTCGCGACCGGCTATCTGCTCTATCGCGCGATTACGCGGCCGATGGGAAGGCTCGTCGAAGTCCACGATGCAATGCGCATGGGCAATCTTTCGCAGCGTCTGGAACTGGGCCGCCAGGACGAATTCGGCGTGCTCGAAGACGGTTTCAACCGCATGAGCGACGAACTCGCGAGCCTCGTGGCGCAGGCGCAGAAGTCGTCGCTGCAGGTGACGACCTCGGTGGCCGAAGTGGCCGCGACCTCGAAGGAGCAGCAGGCGACCGCGAGCGAGACGGCGGCCACCACGACCGAGATCGGCGCGACCTCGCGCGAGATTTTCGCCACGGCGCGCGACCTCGTGCGCACGATGGGCGAGGTGGCGACCGTGGCCGAGCAGTCGGCGTCGCTGGCCACCACGAGCCAGAGCGGCCTCACGCACATGGAAGACACCATGCGCAGCGTGATGGAAGCGGCGGGCTCGGTGAACGCCAAGCTCGCGATCCTCAACGAGAAGGCCGTGAGCATCAACCAGGTGGTGGCGACCATCACCAAGGTCGCGGACCAGACCAATCTGCTGTCGCTGAACGCGGCGATCGAAGCCGAGAAGGCCGGCGAATACGGCCGCGGCTTCGCCGTGGTGGCGACCGAGATCCGGCGTCTGGCCGACCAGACGGCGGTGGCGACCTACGACATCGAGCAGACCGTCAAGGAGATCCAGTCGGCGGTCTCGGCGGGCGTGATGGGCATGGACAAGTTCGCGGAGGAGGTGCGCCGCGGCATGCACGACGTGCAACTGGTCGGCGTGCAGCTTTCGCAGATCATCGGTGCGGTGCAGACGCTCGCGCCGCGCTTCCAGGTGGTCAACGACGGCATGCAGGCGCAGGCCACCAGCGCCGAGCAGATCACCCAGGCGCTGATCCAGCTTTCCGAGGCCGCGCAGCAGACGGCGGAGTCGCTGCGCCAGTCGTCGCAGGCCATCGACAATCTGACGCTCGTGGCCAACGAACTGCGCACGGGCGTGTCGCGCTTCAGGATCGAGGCGTGACGCGGATGCCGACGCCCATGACGACGCGCCGCTGAACGGAGCCGCGATGCTGTTTCTGGTCTTCGAGCTGGAGGGCGAACGCTACGCGCTCGACGCGCGCGAAATCGTGCGCGTGCTGCCGCTGCAACCGGTGCGCGCGTTCGCGGGCACGCCGCCGTATATCGCGGGCGTGATCGATCACGACGGCGCGCCGGTGCCGGTCGTCGATCTGGCGATGCTCGCGCTCGGGCGGCCGTCGCGCGCGCTGATGTCGACGCGGCTCGTGCTGGTGAACGACGGGGCGTCGGGTGGCGATGCAGCCGACATCGATACGCCGCCGCGCTGCCTCGCGCTGCTGCTCGAAAGCGCGACGCGCACGCAGACGCTCGCCGCCGACGCCTTCGCCGAAGGCGGCATCGCCACGCCCGAGGCGCGCTGGCTCGGGCCCGTGGCCAGTGACGCGCACGGTTTCGTGCAATGGGTGAAGGTCGATCAGTTGCTCGACGCGCGCGTGCGCGCGCTGCTGTTCCCCGATCCGCCTTCGTGGCGGCGCGTGGCCACTGACGAGCTTGCGCCATGAAGACCGTCGATCCGCGTTTTTCCGCCTGGCTGCTCGAAGAAACCGGCATCGAAGCCGAATCGCTCGGCTCGCACGCGCTCGCGCGCGCGGTGGCGTCGCGCGCGGCGGCGATGATCGCGGCGATGCTGGCGGCCAGCGAGGGCGGCGAGGGTGGCAATGCGTCGGCGCACGGTCATGCCTCGCACCACGGCGGCCATCGCAGCGGTCATCAACATGGCCATCACGGTTCGCATCGCGCCTCGCATCACGGTCATGCTCACGGCGCGCCCGTGCAGCCGCCCGTGCCGGCGCAATGGGAAGGCGGGCTCGCGCTGCCCGACAAGGTCCGCGACGCCTACTGGACTTACCTGACGACCGCGCCCGCCGAACGCCAGGCGCTCATCGACGCGCTGGTCGTGCCCGAAACCTGGTTCTTTCGCGAACGCGAGGCCTTCACCGCGCTCGCGCGCATCGGCGCCGAACATCTGACGAAGCATCCGGGCGAAGTGCTGCGCGTGCTCAGCGCGCCGTGCTCGACGGGCGAAGAACCGTATTCGGCGGCGATGGCGCTGCTCGATGCGGGGCTCTCGCACGCGCAGTTCGGCATCGACGCAATCGACATCAGCGCCGCGTCGATTGAAGCCGCCGCGCGCGCCGTGTATGGCCGCAACGCGTTTCGCGGCGACGCGCTGTCGTTTCGCGAGCGCTATTTTCACGCCGGGCCGGACGGCTGGCGGCTGGCCGATACGGTGCGCCGCGCCGTGCATTTCGAGCGCGCGAATCTGTTCGAGTGGCTCGCGGCGCATCCGGTGCGCTACGACTTCATCTTCTGCCGCAACGTGCTGATCTATTTCGACCGCGCCGCGCAGGACCGCGCGATCGGTCTGCTGCGCGGGCGTCTGGCCGACGGCGGCATGATCTTCGTCGGTCCCGCCGAGACCGGGTTGATGATGCGCCACGAATTCCAGTCGGCGTATATCCCGCTCGCATTCGGTTTTCGCGTGCCCGAAGCCACGCGCGCCGATGGCGAGGCCGCCGGGCCGCAGGCGCTGGCGTCGTCGCTGGCGGTGGGCTGTCTGCCGGGCGCGAGCGTGACGGCGGACGCGCGGTGCACGGTGGGGGGGCTCGGAAGGCGTTCCGGTAGGGAAAGA
>NZ_JAAGPN010000356.1:0-6472 GCF_017104805.1 Paraburkholderia sp. Ac-20347
CCACGGTGCGCTCGACGGACATTGCGCGTTCAGGGTGTCGAGGATCAGCGCGTCGAGATCGGCCCAGGCGCCGCTGGTGAAGGTGTTGTCGCGCCAGCGGCGCATTTCGCCGTTCGCGAACTTCGCTTCCTGCCATTCGAGCGCGAGGCGCGTGATGCGCAGCACCGAGATCGGCGCGGCGTCGGGCAGGCGCGTGCGCAGGCGCTCGGCGGCGTGCTCCGGCGTTCCGGCCAGGTCGTCGGCGGCGAGGCGCACTTCGTTCAGGCGTTGCGGTGCGCAGCGCAGCCGGTAACAGACGCGGCGCAGCGTGAGCTGATCGGCGGCGTCGTGCGTGTGCCAGATCACCACGTGGGCGTCGTCTTCTTCGACGGCGGCGAGCGCGGCGCAGTCGTGCTGCGCGGGCGTTTCCGGCACGTCGCCGAGGCGCTGCCAGAACGCCGCGCGCTGCGCCGCGCCTGGATTGCCGCTCGCGTCGATGTCGCGCAGCGGGCCGACCGTGAGGTCGTCGTTCAGTGCGATCACGCGCACGGCCTGGCCCGTGGCGGGTTGGCCCGCCGCGTCGAGAGCCTGTCGCAGCGCGGCCGCAGCCGGCTCGCCATGAATGAGGTGGATCGTGGTCATCGACAACTCGTTGCGCTCGCCATGAACGCCATAAACGCCAGCCAGCGCGCTAGAGACAAAAGGGACCGCCCGCGCGACGCAGCGAAGTGCGCCTGGCGCGGGCGGCCCCTAGTGTAAGCGGATCGCCTGAGGCTCGAAAGCGTGTTGTTGCTCTAGAGCGGATATGTCACCGCTAATTTCGGTTTCGGCACGATTCGGCCCTTAATTGGCGCATTCATGGAGCGCGGCGTCGGGACTGCGGCGTTCAACGCTCGTCGAAGCTCACCACCACGCGCTCGCTGACCGGATGGCACTGGCAGGTGAGCACGAAGCCGTCCTTCACTTCCTGCTCTTCGAGCGTGTAGTTCTTGTCCATCTTCACCTCGCCTTCGAGCACGCGGGCGCGGCAGGTGCAGCACACGCCGCCCTTGCACGCATACGGCAGCGCGAGACCGGCTTTCAGACCGACGTCGAGCAGGCTCACGCCCTCGTAGGGCAGACGCAGCTTGCGCTTCTTGCCGTCGATGACGATTTCCAGCTCGGCGGCCGGCGTATCCGCGGTGATTTCGACCGGCGGCACGCCCGCCTGCGGCAGCGGCGAGCCGAAACGTTCGACGTGGACATTCGGCTTGGGCACGCCCGCGACCGAGAGCGCGGCTTCGGCGGCGTCCATCATCGGCGCGGGGCCGCAGATGAAGGCTTCGTCGATCTCGCCGGGCGGCAGCAGCGTGTCGAGGAACGCCGCGCACTTGGCCTGATCGAGCACGCCGTTGAACAGCTCGACGTCCTGCAGATCGTCCGACAGCACGTGGTAGAGGCGGAAGCGGTCCATGAAGCGGTTTTTCAGGTCTTCCAGCTCCTCGGCGAACATGATCTGGTCGACGCTGCGGTTGCCGTAGACCAGCGTGAACGCGCTGCGCGGCTCCGTTTCGAGCGTCGTCTTGACGATCGCGAGCACCGGCGTGATGCCCGAGCCGCCCGAGAACGCCACGTAATGCTTGCCGTGATCGGCGTTCAGGTGCGTGAAGAAGCGGCCGTCGGGCGTCATCACGTCGATTTCGTGGCCCGGCGCGAGCTGATCGAAGGCGAAGTTCGAGAAACGCCCGCCGCGCACGCGCTTGATGCCGATGCGCAGTTCGCCGTCACGGTCGTAATCGGTCACGCCGACGCAGATCGAGTACGAGCGGCGCGTTTCCTCGCCTTCGATATGGGTCTTGAGCGTGACGAACTGCCCTTGCGTGAAACGGTAGGCGTCGCGCAGCTCGGGCGGAACTTCGAACGCGACGGAGACCGCGTCCGCGGTTTCGGGACGTACTTCGCGGATGCGCAGCGAATGGAATTGCGGGGTGGCCATATCAGTACGGTTTGAAGTAGTCGAAGGGTTCGCGGCAATCGAGGCAGCGGTACAGCGCCTTGCACGCGGTCGAGCCGAATTGCGCGAGGCGCTCGGTGTGCTTCGAGCCGCAGCGCGGGCAGACGGGCGCGGGCAGTTTCGGCATGAAGGTGATCGGCTTTTCGTCCGGACCTGACGCCGCGCCGCCGCCGCAGTTGCCCGTGGGCGGCGCGATGCCGTAGGCGCGCAGCTTTTCGCGCGCTTCGTCGGTGATCCAGTCGGTGGTCCAGGCGGGCGTCAGCGTCGTGGCGATGCGGTACGGCGCGATCTGCGCCGCGTCGAGCGCGTGCGCGACGTCCTCGGCGATCTGCGACATGGCCGGACAGCCCGAATAGGTCGGCGTGATGACCACTTCGAGCTGGCCGTCGTCGGCGCGTCGCACGTCGCGCAGAATGCCGAGTTCGCGGATCGACACCACCGGGATCTCCGGATCGGGCACCGCTTCGAGCGCGGCCCAGGCGCGTTCGAGCGCGCGGTCTGCCGTGGCTTGCATCGTCATCTCCCTGGAAGCGGGGCGCGGCTTACCAGCGCGCGTCCGGATGCTGGCGCGCGAGGCTCTGCATTTCGGCGAGCACGAAACCCATGTGCTCCGAGTGTTCGCCGAGCTTGCCGGTGCTCACGTGCTTGACCGGCGCGGGCGCGACGAGCGTGGCTTCGTCGAGCGCGGCTTGCACGTCGGCGCGCCACGCGGCTTCGAACTGGGCGGTGAGCGGCGCGATGCCGGCTTCGGCCACGGCGGCTTCCACCGCATCCGTGCTGAAGAACTCGCGCGTGTACGGCATCAGCCAGTCGAGCGCGGCCTGGGCGCGGCGGTGCGATTCCTCGGTGCCGTCGCCGAAACGGATCAGCCATTCGCGCGCGTGATGCACGTGATAGCGCGTTTCCTTGATCGAGCGCTCGGCGATGGCGGCCAGTTGCGGATCGGCGGAGCGCAGCAGCGCGGTCCACAGATGCGCCATCAGCGACGCATAGAGGAAGTTGCGCACGATCGTCACGGCGTAGTCGTTGGCCGAATGCGTCGTGCCGGCGAGCGGCCCGAAATGCGGCAGCTCGACGAGCGTGTAGTTGGCGAACTCGCGCTCGGCGCGGAAATAGGCGTAGTCGTCCTCGGTGCGCTCGCGGCCGGTGAGCGCCTTGTCGAGCGTCGCGGCGTGCGTGTACAGCAGGCGCGCCTGGCCGATCAGGTCGAGGCTCATGTTGGCGAGCGCGATGTCTTCTTCGAGGATCGGGCCGTGGCCGCACCATTCCGTGTTGCGCTGACCGAGGATCAGCGCGGTGTCGGCGAGGCGCAGCACGTACGCGAGGTGTTCTTGCGTGGGCGTCGTCATGGTCTCGCTCTTACATGTGGTTGACTTCGTCGGGCAGCGTGTAGAACGTCGGATGGCGATAGATCTTGTCGCCAGCCGGTTCGAACAGCTCGGCCTTTTCGCTCGGGTCCGACGCCGTGATCGCCGCCGACGGCACTACCCAGATGCTCACGCCTTCCTGACGGCGCGTGTAGACGTCGCGCGCCATGCGCAGCGCCATCGAGGCGTCGGCGGCGTGCAGGCTGCCGCAATGCTTGTGATCGAGCCCCTGCTTGCTGCGCACGAACACTTCCCAGATCGGCCATTCCTTGTTCATCTTGCTGTCTCCTTCGAGTCTCTGTTGGCTCATTTGCCGGGTTCGGGTCATGCCGCGGCGAGCTGGTCGGCGCGCTGACGCTGTTTCTCGGCATGGGCGAGGGCGGCTTCGCGCACCCACGCGCCTTCGTTGTGCGCCTTCACGCGCGTGCCCAGACGTTCGCGGTTGCACGGGCCGTCGCCGTTGACGACGCGCCAGAATTCTTCCCAGTCGATCGTGCCGTAGTCGTAGTGGCCGCGCGCTTCGTTCCATTTCAGGTCGGCGTCGGGCAGCGTCACGCCGAGCACTTTGGCCTGCTCGACCGTGGCGTCGACGAACTTCTGGCGCAGATCGTCGTTCGTGATGCGCTTGATGCCCCATTTCGCCGACTGGTTGCTGTGGACCGAATCGGCGTCGCTCGGGCCGAACATCATCAGCACCGGCCACCACCAGCGGTTCACGGCCTGCTGCACGAGTTCGCGCTGCGCCTCGGTGCCTTGCATCATCGCGAGCAGGGCGTCGAAACCCTGGCGCTGATGAAACGACTCCTCCTTGCAGATACGGATCATGGCGCGCGCATACGGGCCGTAGGTGCAGCGGCACAGCGGGATCTGGTTCATGATCGCCGCGCCGTCGACCAGCCAGCCGATCACGCCGACGTCCGCCCAGGTGGGCGTCGGGTAGTTGAAGATGCTCGAATACTTGGCCTTGCCCGCGTGCAGGGCGTCGATCAACTGGTCGCGCGAGACGCCGAGCGTTTCCGCCGCGCTATAGAGATAGAGGCCGTGGCCCGCCTCGTCCTGCACCTTGGCGAGCAGGATCGCCTTGCGCTTCAGACTCGGCGCGCGCGAAATCCAGTTGCCCTCAGGCAGCATGCCCACGACTTCCGAGTGCGCGTGCTGCGAGATCTGGCGCACCAGCGTCTTGCGGTAGGCATCGGGCATCCAGTCCTGCGGCTCGATCTTGCCGTCGGCGGCCATGATGGCGTCGAACTGGACTTGCTCGGGCGAGTCGGCGCCCGCGTCGAGCGGGGCGACATTGCCGGGAATGTCGAGGGATTGCGTGTACATGGAGACGCTCTCGCTGTATTGGGTATGGTGCGCAGTATAAACCAACCGACCGGTCGGTAAATGAATATTTTGAGCCTGGATAAAAGGGCGCGAAGTTGCATGGATCGATACGAAGGATGCGACGTCGCGCTGCTTGAGTTGTAGGCGGGATTGGCGCTGGATGTGCGGCGGGATGGGTGGGGTTTCGTTCGCCGGTTTTGTCAGGCGGATGGAAGGTCGCGCCGCGGAGCATGCGGCACAATGGGCGCTTTGCCTGCGCACTCGCTCCCCGGATGAAGATTTCCCTCGCACACTTTGCGGCCCGTGCCGCGTTTCTCGTCGCGCTCGGCGCCGCGGCGCCCGCCTTTGCCGAACAGCCGGCCAGCGGCCATTGGGTGACAAGCTGGGCGACCACGCTGCAGTCGATTCCCCAACGTAACGCGCTGCCGCCGCTGTATCGCGCGCCGGACGTGGCAGGGCGGACCGTGCGGCAGATCGTGTTTCCGTCGCTCGGCGGCGAGGTGGCGCGCATCCACATCAGCAATCTCTATGGCACCACGCCGCTGATGATCGGCGCGATGGCGATCGCACCGTCTGCGGGCGGATCGGCGACGAGCGAAGCGCAAACGGCGCGGGTGACGTTTGGCGGGCGCGAGAGCGTGTCGGTGCCGCCGGGCGGGGAGCTCGACAGCGACCCGGTGCATATCGCGTTGAAGAGCGGCGCGCCGTATGCGATCAGCTCGTATATGGGGCCGCAGCAAACCGTGGTTGCGTGGCACCGCGTGGCGAGTCAGGTGAACTATGTGTCGCGGTCGGGCAATCACGTGACGGATCCGTCGATCGGCGCGTTCAACCAGCGTTTCACGCAGTACCTGTGGGTGACGGGGCTGGCGGTCGAGGCGCCGGGGGCGTCGACGGTCGCGGCGATCGGCGATTCGATCACCGACGGCATGCGCTCGTCGCTCAACGAAAACCGTCGCTGGCCGGACGCGCTGTCGCGCCGTCTCGCTCGCGAGTCGCGCGGCAATCTGGCCGTCATCGATATGGGTATCAGCGGTAATCGCCTGCTGAGCGATTCGCCCTGCTACGGCGAGGCGCTCGAGCGCCGCTTCGAACGCGATGCGCTGCGTCCGGGTGTGCGCACGGCGGTTCTGCTGATCGGCATTAACGACATCAACTTTCAGGCGATGCCGCCGCGCTCGGGGCTCGACTGCGATTTCCCGCACACGCGCGTGAACGCCGACGATCTGATCGCGGGCTACAAGCGCGTGATCGCGATGGCGCATGCGCGCGGCGTGCGCATTCTCGGCGCGACGCTCACGCCGGCGGCGCTGCCGCCAGAGCGCGAGGCGATCCGCGCCAAGGCGAATCAGTGGATTCGCACGAGTGGCGCGTTCGACGGCGTGGTGGACTTCGATGCGGCGCTGCGTGACCCGGCTGATCCGCTGCGTCTGCGCCGCGAGTACGACAGCGGCGACCATATCCACCCGAGCGACGCGGGCTACGCGGTGATGGCCAATGCCGTGCCGTTGGTCGCGCTGGCAGGAAAGTGAGGATTTTTTCCGTCACCCCCTTGCGCCTGGCTGCAGGGGGCGCTAAGATTCGCCCCCTTCGCTGCACGCAACAAGCAACACGCCGCAGCGAAGCCCGCGACGAAACAAGCGGGTTCGCAGGATCAACAAGTTTTTTAAGCGGTAGCGTAAAAAAAGATGTTGACGAAACGAAAAAGAGCCTTCATAATCTCGTTTCTCTGCTGCTGACGCAGCAACGCAGCAAACGCCGGGTAGTAACAGCGCACTACGGTGCGGCAGTCGAGCCGGGCGGTTTG
>NZ_JAAGPN010000357.1:0-6131 GCF_017104805.1 Paraburkholderia sp. Ac-20347
CTTCGGTTTCGGCCGCCGCGCGGATCGCATCGACATCGGCGCCGCTCAGCGTGCGCGCGAGCGCTTCGCTGGCGCCCGCCAGCACGCGCTCGATGCGCTGACCGAGCAGCGGCATCAGCACGGGCGCGACGTTCGTGCCGGGCCAGCGCGCTTCGAGTTCGCGCGCCAGCACGCGCGCGGCCACGGCTTCGCTGTCGATCAGCACGCCGTCGCAGTCGCAGATGAGTGCCTGGATCGTCATCGTGTTTTGCGGGTTCGTCATGACGTTTGCGGTTCGCCTTCGATTATTTGACCGCGCCGAACGTGAGGCCGCGCACCAGCTGCTTCTGCGAGAGCCAGCCGACGATCAGCACCGGCGCGACCGCCAGCAGCGAAGCCGCCGAGAGCTTGGCCCAGAACAGCCCTTCCGGACTCGAATACGACGCGATGAACACCGTGAGCGGCGCCGCGTTCGAACTCGACAGGTTGATGCTCCAGAAGGCTTCGTTCCACGACAGAATGATCAGCAGCAGCGCGGTGGATGCGAGGCCGGGCACCGACATCGGCATCAGCAGATAGACGATTTCCTGCCACGTGGCCGCGCCGTCCATGCGTCCGGCTTCGAGAATGTCGCGCGGAATCTCGTTGAAGTAGGTGTACGACATCCACACCGCGATCGGCAGATTGATCAGCGTGTAGACGATCACGAGTCCGCTCACGCTGTCGAGCAGGCCGGTATTCTTCCACAAGAGATAGATCGGCACGAGCACGCCGACCGACGGCATCATCTTGGTCGAGAGCATCCACAGCAGGATTTTCTGCGTGCGGTGATTCGGGAAGAACGCCATCGCGTAGGCGGCGGGCACGGCGAGAATCAGGCAGACGATCGTCACGCCCGCCGAGATCAGCACCGAATTCCACGCGAACGCGAAGTAGTTGCTGCGCGCGAATACCTCGCGGAAGCTGTCGAGCGTCGGCATGAAGAACAGCGACGGAATGTAGGCCTGCTGCTCGGTCTTGAACGCGGTGATCGTCATCCAGAAGATCGGGAAGAACAGTGCGAGCGCGATGACCCACGCGAGCAGACCAGGCACCACGCGGCCGAGAAATTGCAGCGGCGAGGCGCGATTGACCGCGTGCGGCGAATTGGGCGCGCTGGCGGGCGTAGCGGTGACCTGGCTCATTTTTCGTACTCCCCTTTGAGGTTGCGGGCGAGCATGCGCACGAGGAAGAACGACACGATGTTCGCCAGCACGACGGCCAGAATGCCGCCCGCCGAGGCGATGCCCACGTCGAACTGCTGCAGGCCCATCGAGTAGATCAGGTACGTGAGGTTGGTGGTCGCGTTGCCGGGACCGCCGCCCGTCGTCGTGTAGATCTCGGCGAAGATCGACAGCAGGAAGATGGTTTCCATCATCACCACCACGGCGATCGCGCGTCGCAGATGCGGCAGCGTGATGTAGAAGAACATCGAGATCGCGCCCGCGCCGTCGATCTTGGCGGCTTCCTTCTGCTCCTGGTCGAGCGACTGGATCGCCGTGAAGAGAATCAGGAACGCGAACGGCAGCCATTGCCACGCCACGATCATGATGACCGCGAACAGCGGATACACCGCGAACCAGTCGATCGGCGTGAGGCCGACCGCGCGCATCGCCACGGCCACGAGACCGTAGACCGGATGCAGGATCATGTTCTTCCAGATCAGCGCGCTCACCGTCGGCATCACGAAGAACGGCGCGATGGCGAACAGGCGCGCGATGCCCTGACCGATGAACTTGCGGTCGAACAGCACCGCCATCAGCACGCCGCCGATCACGGTGATCGCGAGCACCGAGACGATCAGCACGATCGTGTGGATGATCGACGGGATGAACGACGGATCGGTGGCGAGAAACTTGTAGTTGTCGAGGCCGGCGAAACCCTTGAGGTCGGGGTTCAGCAGGTTGTAGCGCGTGAACGAATACCAGATCGTCATCGCGAGCGGAATCGTCATCCAGAGCAGCAGGACGGCGACCGACGGCGAGACCAGCCAGCGCGACGCCGAGCGGCGCTGTTCGACCTGTTGCACGTTCGGTTTGGGTGCGCGCGTTCGATTGAATAGAGGCATGTGGAGATGGAGATGACGCATGAGGACCACCCTTCTCTGTAGCGCGCCGCGCGGGGGCGCGGCACCACATCTGCAGCGCGAGGCACGCCGTCGCGGGCGCGCCTCGCTGCGTTACTGAGCTGCTTTACTGCGCTTGCTTTACTGCGCTGCGTTACTTCTGATACCCGGCCTGCGCCACGGCGCGATCGGCGGCGGCGTTGCCCGCGCTGAGCGCCTGATCGACGCTCATCTGACCGGCGACGGCGCCGGAGATGTTCTGGCCGACCACCGTGCCGAACGACTGGAATTCAGGAATCCCGACGAACTGCACACCCGTGTACGGCACCGGCTTCAAGGTCGGATGATTCGGATCGGCGGTCTGGATCGCCTTCAGCACGAACTCCGAGAACGGCGCGGCCTGCTTGTACTCCGGACGCTGATAGGTCGAGATGCGCGTACCCGACGGCACCGACGCCCAGCCCTCGTCCTTCGCCACGAGCTCGACGTATTGCTTCGAGGTCGCCCATTCGATGAACTTGCGCGCCGAGTCCTGCGACTTCGACGACTTCGGCACCGCCAGCGCCCACGACCAGAGCCAGTGCGCGCCGTTCGGCGTGACGGCGGTCGGCGCGGCCGCGAAGCCGATCTTGTCGGCGACCTGCGACTGCGACTTGTTGTACAGAATGCCCGCGGCCACCGTCGCGTCGATCCACATCGCGCACTTGCCCGACGACATCAGCGTGAGGTTTTCGTTGAAGCCGTTCGAGCTCGCTCCCGGAGGGCCGTCCTTCTTCAGCATGTCGACGTAGAAGCCCACCGCCTTCTTCCACTCGGGCGTGGTGAGCTGCGCGTGCCATTTCTCGTCGAACCAGCGGCCGCCGAAGGTGTTCACCACCGTCGTCACGTAGGCCATGTTCTCGCCCCAGCCGGCCTTGCCGCGCAGACAGATGCCGTAGGTGCCGGACGCCTTGTCGGTGAGCTTGTCGGCGAAGTCCTTGATCTGGTCGTAAGTCGGCTGATCGGGCATCTTGAGGCCCTTCGCGGCGAACAGATCCTTGCGGTAGTACGTCATCGAACTTTCGACGTAGAACGGCAGCGCATAGAGCGTGCCGTTGTACGAGAGACCGTCGCGCGCGGTCTTCACCACGTCGTCGATGTCGTAGTCGGCGGGCAGATTGGTCATCGGCGCGAGCCAGCCGCGCTTGCCCCACTGCGGCGCTTCATAGGTGCCGATCATCATCACGTCGAACTGGCCGCTGTTGGTCGTGATGTCGGTCGTGGCGCGCTGGCGCAGCACGTTTTCCTCGAGGATCACCCAGTTCAGCTTGATGCCCGGATTGGCTTTTTCGAAGGCCGGCGAGAGCTTCTTCAGCTCGAGCATGTCCGGGTTGTTCAACATCGCGATCGTCACGGTCTGCGCGTGGGCCGCGCCCGCGGCAGCGATCATTGCACCCGCGCTCATGGCACGCAGCACGGTCTTCAAAACGGGTTTCATGACGTTGTCTCCTTGTTTGTTACGTTATGCGTCGTAGTGCGTTGCGTGTTGCAATCTTGATGCGACGTGACGTCGTGCTGCCGGGTCCTGCGTTGCTGCGTGTCGCGGCGGTTCAGCTCATCCAGTTGCCGCCGTCGACGTTGAGCGTCTGCGCGGTGATGTAATCGGCGTCGGCGGACGCGAGAAAGAGCGCCGCGCCCGTGAGGTCGCCAGGCAGGCCCATGCGGCCGAGCGGCACCGCCTCGCCCACGAGCCGCTTCTTCTCGCCCAGCGGCCGATGCTCGTAGCGCGCGAACAGCGCGTCCACCTGCTCCCACATCGGCGTATCGACCACGCCCGGCGCGATGCCGTTGACGTTGATCCGGTGCGGCGCGAGCGCGAGCGCCGCCGACTGCGTGTAGCTCAGCACCGCCGCCTTGGTCGCGCAGTAGTGCGAAACAAGCGCTTCGCCGCGGCGCCCGGCCTGCGACGACATATTGATGATCTTGCCGCCCTGCCCCTGTTCGACCATGCGGCTCGCGACGGCCTGCATCAGAAAGAACATGCCCTTCACGTTCACCGCGAAGAGCCGGTCGTAGACGTCCCAGGATTCGTCGAGCAGCGGGCGCATGTCGAACAGCGCCGCGTTATTGAAAAGAATGTCGATGCGGCCGAAGCGCTCGACCGCCGTGAGCACGATGCGCTCGATGTCCTCGCGGCGCGTGACGTCCGCGCTCAGCGTAAGCACGCGTTCGGGATGCGCGGCGGCCAGTTCGACGGCGATGGCGTCGGCGGGCTTCACGTCGACCAGCACGCAGCGCGCGCCTTCGTCCAGATAGCGCTGCGCGACCGCTTCGCCGATACCGCTCGCCGCGCCGGTCAGCACCGCCACCTTGTCCTGCAAACGTCCAGCCGCCGGGTTCGCGGAATGTGCCACAGGGTTGTCTCCGAGTTTGTCCGTGCCGCCGGCGCGCGCTGATGAACACTCGCCCGACACATGAACATTTGCTCTATTAGTGGTCGAATGATCGGATACGGACGCGGACATGTCAAGGCGGACAAACGCTTGGCCGTCGGATTTCGATGGTGCGCTGCGCAAGCCGGCACGCCGCGCGCCCGATTCTCCCGGCACTCCCGGCATCGGCCGTCCGGCTGACTCGCCATGTTGCGTGATACGTTATATCATCTCGCCTTCACCGATTTTCACCATTCGGCCCTTTCGGTCCGGCTTTCCGTCTTTAATCGGCCTCGCCTCTCGTTCAAGGATAGAACCATGCTCGCAATTTCCCGCGCGAAGCTGCGCACGCGCAGCCGCCTCGCGCAGGCCGCCGCCACGCTGACGTTCACCACCCTCGCCGCCGTCGCGGGCCTGCTGGGCCCGGTGCGCGCCGCGCAGGCCGACACCGCCATCCCCGTGGTCGCGGCGGAGAACTTCTATGGCGACGTCGTCAAGCAGATCGGCGGCGCGAACGTGAGCGTGACGAGCATCCTGAGCAATCCGGACCAGGACCCGCACCTGTTCGAAGCGAGCCCGAAGACGGCGCGCGCGCTCCAGCACGCGCGCGTGGTGGTCTACAACGGCGCCGATTACGATCCGTGGATGAGCAAGCTGCTCGGCGCGACCCAGGGCGGCCAGCGCACGACCATCGTCGCGGCGGACCTCGTCGGCAAGAAAGCGGGCGACAATCCGCACCTCTGGTACGACCCGCAAACCATGCCCGCCGTGGCGCGCGCGGTGAGCGCGGCGCTCGGCGCGGCGGACCCGGCGCACAAGAGCGTGTACGATGCGAACCTGGCCACGTTCCTCGGCTCGCTCAAGCCGATCGACGCGAAGGTCGCCGCGCTGCGCGCGCAGTACAAGGGCGTGCCGGTGACGGCCACCGAACCGGTGTTCGGCTATATGTCGGATGCGATCGGTCTGGACATGCGTAATCTGCGCTTCCAGCTGGCCGCGATGAACGACACCGAGGCGAGCGCGTCGGACATCGCCGCTTTCGAGCGCGATCTGCGCGAGCGCCGCGTGCACGTGCTGATCTACAACAGCCAGGCGACCGAGGCGCTCACGCGGCGCATGCTCGGCCTCGCGCAGCAATCGAAGGTGCCGACGGTGAGCGTGACCGAGACGCAGCCCGCAGGCGTGAATTTCCAGCAGTGGATGCTGGCGCAGCTCGACGCGCTCGGCAAGGCGCTCGCGCAGCACTAAACACGAAGTACTCAGGGAACAGAAGCAATGACAGAGGCCGCGCCCTCTCCGCAACACGCACAGGACGTGCATCACCACCGCGCGCCGCAGCCGGTGCTCACGCTCGCGGGCGTGACGCTCACGCTCGGCGAGCGCACGATCCTGCGCGACGCCAACTTCGCCGTGAACCAGGGCGAATTCATCGGCGTGCTCGGACCGAACGGCGCGGGCAAGACCACGCTGATGCGCGCGATCCTCGGCCTCGTGCCCGCCTCGCGCGGTGCGATCCGCGTGCTCGGCGAACCGGTCGCGCGCGGCAATCCGAAGATCGGCTACATGCCGCAGACGCGCACGGCGCTCGAGAGCCGCCGCGTGCGCGGCCGCGACTTCGTGGCGATGGCCGCCGACGG
>NZ_JAAGPN010000033.1:0-48095 GCF_017104805.1 Paraburkholderia sp. Ac-20347
GGGCGGGCGGCGCCACGGCGCCGGCGCCGGCCGCCGGTTGCCCCGTGATCGTCACGGCCCATCCTCCGCACCTCGGCAAGTCGGCACTCGTCGCGCAGGCGCTCGCCCGCGCCGCACGCGAAACCGGCCCGCCGGACGGCGTGTTCTCGCTGCTACCCGGCGAAGGCACGGCGGTCGGCGCACCGCTCGTGCGTCATCCGGCCCTCCCGGCCCCGCGCTCCCCGCCCCCGCCCCAGCGCCCCCCAGCGCGCGAGCAGCGGCCCGCCCGCGAAGCCGCCGAGCGCGCGCGGCACGCGCAACGTGCGGACGATTTCGGTGGTCATGTCGTCGGTGGCCGCGTTCGCGGCAACTGTATGAAGCGACGTCGAAGGCATCAGCGCATGCAGCGCCTGTGCGAACGACACCGGCACGCTGCCGATCAGCAGCGACGCCGAACACCGCGACTGCCGCGAGCGCGAGCACGCACCAGATCGCCGCCGCGCGGCGCGCGTGCATGCCGCGACGCGGCGGCGCGACGCGAACGCCCGACGCGTGCGTCGAGCGCTCGCGCGCGTGGCGCGGTTCATCGGGACTGGCGGTTCGCATGCTGGGTTCGGCGTGGCTCGGACGTGGCTGGAGTGTGGCTGCGGGCGCGTGCGTGTCCATCGTTGCGCGTCGCAAAATCGAGATGTCGAGATGTTATAACGCGCGCCACGCGTTTGGCCGCCGATTCCCCATCTGAAATGCGGTTCGCGCGGCGGCTCGCTCGCGGCACTTCGCGCCCTCTTTCGCGTGACGCGCTGCACGATTCATCGGACAGCCGCAAAACAACGCAAAGCACGACGCAGAGCAGTACGCAAACCGCACCACAAAACGACGCGCAAAAAAAGTACTGAGACTGCGCGAATCAAGCGTCAAGAAAGCGCGATTATTGCCGTAAACGTGGCGATCGAGCGTGAGCGCGCATCCGACAACGCTCGGCAAAATATGTTCCCGCAGCACGGCACGCAACACGCCAACCGTTAAAAAACGCAAGATACAGGCACGAAGCAGGGCTGTTACGTCTGGAAACGACGCAATTATCGGAATACGCCACAATCCGCGCTAGAATGCCTGTCTTTAGAGGACGCAGCACATGCTCAACGAACTCGAAACACTCTCACAAAACATCGGGCGGCTGATCGAGATCAATCAGCGCCATCACGAAGCACGCGTGGCGCTCGAAGAGCAACTCGCACAACTTCAAGCGCAATGCGAAGCCACGCGCACGGAACTCGAACAGGTGCGCGAAGAGCGTAACGCGCTGCAAGCCGAACGCGACGGGCTGTCGGCGAAGATCGACGATGCACAGGTGCGCCTGAACGCGATCCTCGAAAAGCTGCCGCGCGCACGCGCCGGCGCCGACCGCGACAGTCAGCTCGACCTGCTCGAACCGCAGCAAAGCGCCGACGACGACAACGCCGCTCGCCACGGAGAAAATGCATGACGACCAAACAGATCGAAGCGACCATTCTCGGCCAGAGCTATCGCCTCGCCTGTTCGCCTGAAACCGAAGGCGCGCTGCTCGAAGCAGTGGCACGCGTGGACGCGGAAATGTCGAAGATCCGCAATCACAGCAACGTGCGCGGCCAGGATCGCATCGCCGTCATGGCGGCGCTCTCGCTCGCCTCGGAACTGCTGCGTTTGCAGACCAGCGTGCGTCACGGAGAAGCATTCCCAGCCGAAGAAATCCGTCGTACAATGCGCCAAATGAACGATCAGCTTGGCGCAGTGATCCAGCAATATGGCGTGCAATAAAACCGCCGCTGCATAATGCGTTAAAATGGTCTCATCGAAACGTAGGAAGTGAATACGTTTCCAAACAGGTTTAAGCAGCTGTGGTTGTCATCAACGGCAGTTGCAATCAGTTCAGCTTCCCTGCCTGGTTCGCCAAGGTCATATATTCCTTGAACCAATGCCATGTGCACGGTTGCGGAAATTTGTAGCACGGGTGTGCGCGTCACTTGTCTGATGTACCCGAAGTGCTGCTAACTGCGACCAATTCTGAACCTCAGGTTCAGGATGCCGGCCTAGCGGCTAAGGCGGGGACCTATTCGAACGGCATCGGACACTCGTCCGATGCCGTTTTCCTTTTGCGGTCTACAAATCGATCTTCACGTCATGCGCTACTGGCTGATGAAGTCCGAACCCGACGAAGCGAGCATCGACGATCTCGCCAACGCGCCGCAGCACTCGCTGCCCTGGACCGGCGTGCGCAATTATCAGGCGCGCAATTTCATGCGCGACACCATGCAGATCGGCGACGGCGTGCTCTTCTATCATTCGAGCTGTCCCGAACCCGGCATCGCGGGACTCGCGCAAGTGTCGTCCACCGCGTATCCCGATCCCACCCAGTTCGATCCGAAAAGCCCTTACTACGACGCGAAATCCACGCAGGAAACGCCGCGCTGGATGCTCGTCGACGTCGTGTTCAAGAAGAAGTGCGCGCTGATTCCGCTCGCCACGCTGCGCGAGCACGACGAGCTTGCCGAGATGCGCGTGCTCGCCAAAGGCAATCGTCTTTCGATCACGCCGGTCACGCGCGCCGAGTGGGATTTCATCACGAAGCGGCTGATGTAGCCTGATTCAGGCGCTCGATCTTCAAACTGTGCAAAACCGCCTGCGTGCGGGAACCCCGCGTGCGGCGCATCGCCTAACGAACACGCCGGCCGCAACGCAGCAGACCGTGCCTTCGTACAGGCAGCCGACACGCGTGCGCGAAGTTCAGCACAATCATGCGCTCGTGCCGGTACGCGTCAGTCCAGGCAGTCGCGCGATGTGCAGCGCTGCCACGTGCTGCAACGACCCGCCGGCGCATTCGTTCTGCAAGGAGCCACAATGAAGAAAAGAACCGCCGTCACGCTCGCCGCCGCCCTTTCCGCTGCGACTCCGCTCGCCTTGACGCTCGCGCCCAGCGCCGCCTTCGCGCAGAGCGATGCGCGCTATCAGCCCTCGGGCGTGCTCTCGCTGTCGGCCCAGGCGAGCGCCGAGGTGCCGCAGGACGTCGTCACGATTACGTTGTTCTATGAGCAGGAAGCGAGCGATCCCGCGTCGCTGACCAGCACGCTCAATCAGCGCGCCGATTCGGCGCTGCAAAAAGCCAAGGGCGTCGACGGCGTGACCGCGCGCTCGGGCCAGTTCTCGATCTATCCGTCGACCGACCGCGACGGCCGCATCTCCGCCTGGCGCGGCCGCACCGAGGTCGTGCTCGAATCGCGCAACTTCGCGGCCGCGTCGAAACTCGCGGGCGATATCTCGTCGGTCATGCAGGTCGGCAACGTGGCGTTCTCGCTCTCGCCCGAAGCGCAGCGCGCCGCCGAACAGAAGCTGTCGAGCGAGGCGATCGCGTCGTTCCGCGATCAGGCGTCCGCGAATGCGCGCGCGTTCGGCTACAGCGGCTATGCGATCCGCGACGTCAACGTGGGGCACTCCGGCGTGCCGCCGCGTCCGATGATGATGATGAGCGCGCGCGCCGCCAGCGCCGACGCGAAGATGGCGCCCATGCCGCTCGAAGGCGGCACGTCCACCGTGACGGTCAACGTTTCGGGTTCGGTGCAGATGAAGTAACGCGACAGCGCGTGCGAGAGCACGCTTGAACGCGCTGCAAAACAAAAAAGCCACGGCAAACACCGTGGCTTTTTTCATGGGACTTCAGCGTGAGCGTCGTGCGCCTCAGCTTTTCGCGGCGGCCGTCTGCTGCGTGCCGTTCGCACCGTTGGTCCGCTTCGCGCGGCGATACGCCCAGATCATCAGCAGCACGCCCGCGATGATCATCGGCAGCGAAAGCCATTGGCCCATCGACAGACCGAGTGCGAGCAGGCCGAGGAAGTCGTCGGGTTCGCGCGCGAATTCCACCGTGAAACGCGCGAGGCCGTAGCCGATCAGGAACATCGCCGAAATCGCGCCCACGGGACGCTGCTTGCGCGAGAACAGGATCAGCACGAAGAACAGCGCGATGCCTTCGAGCGCGATCTCGTACAGCTCGGACGGATGGCGCGGCAGCAGGTGATATTGCGCGAACACTTCGTTCAGATGCCACTTCGCGGCCAGCGCGGGATGCATTTGCAGCCACGCGGCGTCGTCGTTCGCGGCGCCCGGGAACATCATCGCCCAGGGCGAATCCGGCGAGGTCACGCGGCCCCACAGCTCGCCGTTGATGAAGTTGCCGAGACGCCCGGCGGCGAGACCCGTCGGCACCATCGGCGCGACGAAGTCGGTGACCTGCAGCCACGTGCGGCCGCGCTGCCACGCGAACAGGATCATCGCGAAGGTCACGCCGAGGAAACCGCCGTGGAAAGACATGCCGCCTTCCCACACCTTGAAGATGTCGAGCGGATGCGCGAAGTACCAGCTCGCCTTGTAGAACAGCACGTAGCCGAGACGCCCGCCGAGGATCGTGCCGAGCACGCCGTAGAACAGCATGTCGTCGATGTCCTTGGCGGTCCAGCCCTGCGCGGCCACATACGGCAGACGCAGGCGCAGACGGCCGATCACGATCGCGAGAATAAAGCCGACGAGATACATGAGGCCGTACCAGCGCACGGCGAGCGGCCCCAGATGGATGGCGACGGGGTCGAAATTCGGATGGATGAGCATCGTGAAGTGGATTCTTGTCGGCGGTGAGCTTGAAAGCGGGTTGCAAGATACGCCACGCGGGTTGCACGTTACGCGGCGCCGAGGGGTGACATTATCGCCGACGCCGGGGCGCGCGAGCCAAAATGCACATTTCTCGCTGATCGTGCTGATCCGCGATTTTAAGGGACAGAGATGAAGCCGCCGTGCACACGCGTCGGCCGCCCGGACTTCACGCGTGCGGCTGCGCGTTCACCGTCGCCGCATGCGCGCGCACGATCTCGATGAAAGCCGCCAGCACCGGACTCACCTCCTCCACGCGCCAGACGAGGCCGGTTTCGATCGTCGGCACGGCCTGCGCGAGCGGCCGGTAGACCACGCCCGTGCGCCGCAGATGGCGCAGCGACTGCGGCACCAGCGCCACGCCCATGCCTGCCGAGACGAGGCTCACGATCGTCTGCATCTGGATTGCCTCCTGGCCTACACGCGGCGCGAGACCGGCCGCGCCGTAGCAGTCCATGATCGTGTCGTGAAAACCGGGGGCCAGATGGCGCGGAAACACGACGAGCGGCACGTCGGCGAAATCGCGCAGGTTCACGGGCGCGGCGCACCAGCCGTCGTCGGCGTCCGGTTCGACATCCGCGCCGCCGAGTTGCGCCGAGAGCGCCGCCGGCATCGCGATCACCAGCGGCTCGCGCGCGACCGGCAGATACGCGAGCTGCGCCGCGTGGCGCGGCGGCACGGGCGCAATCACGAGGCCCGCGTCGATGCGCCCCGCCACCAGTTCGTCCACCTGCACGTCGCTGGTCGCTTCGGCCAGTTGCAGCCGCACGCGCGGATAGCGCGCGCCGAAGTCGCGCAGCAAAAGCGGCAGCAGGCCGTAATCGGCGGTCGAGACGAAAGCCAGCGCCAGCACGCCCGCCTCGCCGCGCGCGAGACTCTGCGCGAGCGGGCGCAACGCATCCGCCGAAGCCAGAATGCGCCGCACTTCCGGCAGCAGATCGGCGCCCACGGCCGTCAGCTCGACCGAGCGGCGCGTGCGCGCGAACAGCTCCACGCCGAGCGCCTCCTCCAGCGCGCGGATCGCTTGCGAGAGCGGCGGCTGCGTCATCGACAGGCGCGCGGCGGCGCGGCCGAAATGCTGCTCCTCCGCCACCGCCACGAAATAGCGCAACTGGCGCAGATCGGGACTCGCGAGACTCATCGTGACCGCTCCATTGATATGTTTTTCGACTCAATAAGCCACGAATAATATATTGGACATTGCGCTCGCGACACACCATCCTGACACGCACGTCCCCTCATCCCCACAACAATCGAAATCGAGACACGGAGCGTCCCCATGGCATACAACCGTCGTTCGAAGCACATCACGCAAGGCGTCGCGCGCTCGCCGAACCGTTCGATGTTTTACGCGCTCGGCTACGAGAAGGCCGACTTCGACAAGCCGATGATCGGCGTCGCCAACGGCCATTCGACCATCACGCCCTGCAACGCGGGCCTGCAACGGCTCGCCGACGCCGCCGTGGGCGCGCTCAAGGACGCCGACGCCAACGCCCAGACCTTCGGCACGCCGACCATTTCCGACGGCATGTCGATGGGCACCGAAGGCATGAAGTACTCGCTCGTCTCGCGCGAGGTGATCGCCGACTGCATCGAAACCTGCGTGCAGGGCCAGTGGATGGACGGCGTGGTCGTGATCGGCGGCTGCGACAAGAACATGCCGGGCGGCATGATCGCGCTCGCGCGCATCAACGTGCCGGGCATCTACGTGTACGGCGGCACGATCCGGCCGGGCCACTGGAAGGGCAAGGACCTGACGATCGTCTCGGCGTTCGAGGCCGTCGGCGAATTCACGGCGGGCCGCATGAGCGAGGAGGATTTCGAGGGCGTCGAACAGAACGCGTGTCCGTCGACCGGCTCCTGCGGCGGCATGTACACGGCCAACACGATGAGCTCGTCGTTCGAGGCGCTCGGCATGTCGCTGCTCTATTCGTCGACGATGGCGAATCCCGATCAGGAGAAGGTGGATTCGGCGGCGGAGTCGGCGCGCGTGCTCGTCGAAGCGGTCAAGAAAGACCTCAAGCCGCGCGACATCATCACGAAGGCGTCGATCGAAAACGCCGTGGCGCTGATCATGGCAACGGGCGGCTCGACCAACGCCGTGCTGCACTATCTGGCCATCGCGCATGCCGCCGAAATCGACTGGACCATCGACGACTTCGAGCGCATGCGCAAGAAGGTGCCGGTCATCTGCGACCTCAAGCCCTCGGGCCAGTACGTGGCCACCGATCTGCACGCGGCGGGCGGCATTCCGCAGGTGCTCAAGCTGCTGCTCGACGCGGGTCTGCTCAACGGCGACTGCATGACCATCACGGGCCGCACGATCGCGGAAGAACTCAAGGACGTGCCGTCGCAGCCGCGCGCCGACCAGAAGGTGATTTATCCGATCGACCAGGCGCTCTACAAGGAAGGCCACCTCGCGATTCTCAAGGGCAATCTCGCGACCGACGGCGCGGTCGCCAAGATCACGGGGCTGAAGAATCCGGTGATCACCGGCCCGGCGCGCGTGTTCGACGACGAGCAGAGCGCGATGGACGCGATCCTCGCCGACAAGATCCAGGCCGGCGACGTGGTCGTGCTGCGCTACCTCGGGCCGAAGGGCGGGCCCGGCATGCCGGAGATGCTCGCGCCGACGTCGGCGATCATCGGCAAGGGGCTCGGCGAAACGGTCGGGCTCATCACCGACGGTCGCTTCTCGGGCGGCACGTGGGGCATGGTGGTCGGGCACGTCGCGCCCGAGGCGTTCGAGGGCGGCACGATCGCGCTCGTGCAGGAAGGCGATTCGATCACCATCGACGCGCACCAGCTGTTGCTGCAACTGAACATCGACGACGCCGAACTCGCGCGACGCCGCGCCGCGTGGAAGCAGCCCGCGCCGCGTTATACGCGCGGCGTGCTCGCGAAGTTCGCGGCGCTCGCTCGGCCCGCGAACAAGGGCGCCGTGACGGGCTGAGGGCGGGCTGAGGGCGGCTTGCGGCCGGACAGGCAGGAATCGGGACGACGCGCGCCAGACGCAATACTCGCAGCAATGCACACGGCAATGCGCGCGCGATAACACAGGCGGCAACCCGGCAAAGGGCGCGCGGAAAATCCGCGCGCCCTTTGCTCTTATAATGCGTCGACACAGCCGGCGCCTACGCTGGCGGAGACCAGCATGAAACAGAAGTCGCAAGCGAAGAACAAGACAGCGACGCTCGCCGCCGCGCTCACGCTCACGTTTCTCCTCGCCGCGTCGCACGCACAAGCACAGGCACAAACGCAGGTGCAGACGCAGGTGCAAAGCTCACCCGGCGGACTCGCCCTCGCCCAGCAGCAGAACTGCATGAGCTGTCACTCGGTCACGCGCACCTTCATGGGTCCCGCCCTGCGCGACGTCGCCACGAAGTACGCGGGCAAGCCGGAAGCGCAAAGCTATCTCGCCCACAAGATCGCGGAAGGCAGCAGCGGCGTCTGGGGCGTCGTGCCCATGCCCGCCAACACGCAGCTGAGCCCCGGCCAGGCGGCCACGCTCGCCGGCTGGATTCTCACGCTGAAATGATGGGGTAACGCACGCGTTCGAAAGACGCGTGCCATGAAGACGCGTGCGGCGCGCACAAGTCGTGACGCGCCGCAGCGAAAACAATCAAGGATTCAGCGAGCGCGAAGAACGCGCGCCGCTCAGGCTTTGTGCGAGCCGCCATGTCCGGCGCGCGCGGCGAGCTCCTCGCGCACCGCGGCCTTCACCCAGCCCTTCAGTTCCGTTTCGAGCGCGAGACCGATCTCGCGCGACACCTGTCCGACGATCCAGTGCGCGTGCTCCTGCATGGCAGCACTGCAACGCGCCTCGATCACGCCGCGCCCTTCGCCGGTGAGCCAGCTCAGCGCGCGTCCGCGCAGACGCTCGACGAGCGCATCGGCGTCGTGGGCGAAGAGACCTTCGGGTTCGTAAGCGGCGGATTGCGCGGGCGGCTCGGCCGAAGTTTGCGCCGACAACTGCGGCTCCGGCACGGCGTTCGCGGCTGCGAGCGCGGCCGCCGCGCTGGCTGGCGTCGCCGGCACGAGCGGTTCGAAGCGATCGACCAGCTCGGGCAGATCGTCGTGATCGATGTGATCGAGGCGGCTACCGTGGCCGGCATCGCCGCTCAATTCCGCGTGCTCGCCGTGACCGGCTTCACCCGCCTGAACATGAACGGCCGCTGCCGCGGCCTCGCCCTGTGGCGACTCGGCGCGCTCGAACGGCGAACGCGCACGCAGCAGGTTGCCGTTGACCAGCACCTCGTCCAGCATGGGAATCGGCGCCTCGTCGACGTCGTGGAGATCGGGCATGATCGCCTCCTTCGAAAGTCGGTCAAGCAAGGCGAGGCGCGTCAACTGCCCTGCTTGTAGTTATTCAGCGCATAGCCGCGATCGCGATAGAAGCGGTAGCGCTCGCGCCCGGACGCGAGTTCCTCGGGCGCATCGCCGATCACTTCGAGCAGGCGCTCGAAGCGGGCGAACTGCGGCGGCACCTCGGCGCCGAGATTGAGCAGCACGCGATGATGCGGCGCGCGCTCGAGGTCCGTGGCCAGCACGATGGGCGTCTCGGCCGCGTGCGCGCTGTCGGCCATGCAATGCGGCACGAAGTCGAGCGGCGAGAACGTCCACAACATCTCGTCGAAAGCGCGCAGGCGCCCAGGCTCGGCCAGCACGACCGCCTGCTGGCCCGCCTGATACGCCTTGCGCACGAGACGGCATGCGTACAGCAGCGAGTCGCCGACATTCGTATGAAAGTCGATGCGCGTCATGCCCGCCCCGCCGCTATTTTCATGCCTGCCCCGCTTTGCAACATGATTTGCAACACCTGCATCACTGCGCGGCGCGATCGATCAGGAATTGCGCCAGCAGCGGCACCGGACGGCCCGTTGCGCCCTTCGCCGCGCCGCTCTTCCATGCGGTGCCCGCGATGTCGAGGTGCGCCCACGGATACGCTTCGGTGAAGCGCGACAGGAAGCACGCCGCCGTCACGCTGCCCGCCGGACGCCCGCCGATATTGGCCAGATCGGCGAAATTCGACTTGAGCTGATCCTGATACTCGTCGTCGAGCGGCAGACGCCAGGCCGGGTCCGAGGCTTCGCGCGACGCGTCGAGCAGTTCGCCCGCGAGCGCGTCGTCCTTCGAGAACAGGCCGCTGTTGTGATGGCCGAGCGCGATGATGCACGCGCCCGTGAGCGTGGCGATGTCGATCACCGCAGCCGGCTTGAAGCGTTCGGCGTAGGTGAGCGCGTCGCACAGGATCAGGCGGCCTTCAGCGTCGGTGTTGAGCACTTCGACCGTGAGGCCCGCCATCGTCGTGACGATGTCGCCCGGCTTGGTGGCATTGCCCGCAGGCATGTTCTCGCAGGCCGGGATGATGCCGATCACATTGAGCTTCAGGCCCATTTCGGCGACCGCGCGGATCGTGCCGAGCACCGAGCCCGCGCCGCACATGTCGTACTTCATCTCGTCCATGCCCTCGCCGGGCTTGAGCGAAATGCCGCCGGTGTCGAACGTGACGCCCTTGCCGACCAGCACGATCGGCGCGGACTTCGCGCTGGCGCCCTGGTAATGCAGCACGATGAACTGCGGCGGCTCGACCGAGCCCTTTGTTACAGAAAGAAACGAACCCATCTTGAGCGCTTCGATCTGACGCTGGCCCAGCACTTCGACCTTTAGCTTCCAGTCGCGCGCGAGCTTCTTCGCGGTGGCGGCCAGATAGGTGGGCGTGCAGACGTTGCCCGGCAGGTTGCCGAGGTCGCGCGTGAGGTCCATGCCGTTGGCGAGCGCCACGGCCTGCTTCGCGGCGACCTTCGCCACCTTCTCGTCGGCGGCGTCGACGCTGAACACCGCGCGCTTGAGCGCGCGCTGCGTGACGTCGGGCTTGCTCTTCATCTGCGTGAAGCGGTAGGTCTCGGTGCGCAGGACCTGGATCGCGGCGCGCACGCCCCAGTCGCTCGTGCGCTCCTTGATGGGCAACTGCGCGAGCGTGAAGGTCACCTGGGCGATACGCGTGCCGAGGATCGCGCGCCATGCCGCACGGGCGGCATCGTTATAGGCTTTCTGGCCGAACGCATCCTGCTTGCCGAGACCGACGAGCAGCACGCGCGACGCGCCGATGCCCGTCACTTCGGGCAGGAACAGCGTGGAACCGGGTTTGCCGTCGATATCGCCAGCCTTGACGACGCGGGCGATCGTGCCGCCGAGCGCCGCATTGAGCGCGAATGCCGCGCCCGAGAGGGTTTGGGCCTCGAAGACACCCACCACGACGCAATCCGACTTGCCGGTCAGGAAGGGGCCTTCCCCGCCTTTGCTCCAATCACAGGCTTTTATGCTAAAGTCCATCGCGCTTGTCCTCGGATAAAATCAGGGCTTAGGATGAAAGCCGCAATTATCCGCTATTTTTCCCGCGGCGGCTCCTCGGCGGTTGCGCGAAAGGCGCGGCGCCTGGTCCGAGCCGCCCGCCCTGCCCATCTAGAATGATCTTCGAACGTTCCCTGCAGCGCGAACTCGCGTACACGGCTGGCGCTGTGTTCATGGTTCTGCTCACGATCATGCTGACGACGATGATGATCCGCATCGTCGGTTTCGCGGCTTCGGGCCAGATCGACCCGCGCGATGTGCTGGTCCTGATCGGCCTGACCGTGATCGGCTATCTCGCCGTGATGCTCATCGTCACGCTCTTCGTGTCGATCCTGTTCGTCCTCACGCGCTGGTACAAGGATTCCGAAATGGTCGTCTGGCTCGCCTCCGGGGTGAGCCTCACGCGCCTGATCAAGCCGATCGCCGTGTTTTCCACGCCGATCATCCTGCTGATCGTGTTTTTCGCCTTTATCGGCTGGCCGTGGTCGAACGCGCAGAGCAAGCTCATTCGTGCGCGCTTCCAGCAGCGCGACGAGGTCTCGCTGCTCGCGCCGGGCCAGTTCCGCGAATCGCCCACCACGCACCGCGTGTTCTTCATCGAGTCCATGAGCCCCGACCAGGCGCGCGTGGAGAACGTGTTCGTCACGAGCACGGAGAACGGCAAGGTCAACGTCATCGTCTCGAAGACCGGTCACACGGAAACCGAGAAGAACGGCGACCGCTTCGTGGTGCTCGAAAACGGCCGCCGCTACGACGGCGAGCCGGGCCATCCCGACTTCCGCATTTCCGAATTCCAGCGCTACGGCGTCAAGATCCAGAGCCAGCCGGTCGTGAACACGCCGTCGGCCAGCTCGACCTCCACGCCCGACCTGCTGCGCCAGCCCACCGACGACAATCTCGGCGAATTCGCCTGGCGCGCGGGCCTGCCGCTGATCGCGATCAATCTGATGCTGCTGGCGATCCCGCTTGCGTATCAGAATCCGCGCCGCAGCCGCACGATCAACCTCGTGATGGCCGTCCTGATCTACCTCACGTATTCGAATCTGCTCAACGTCATCCAGTCGCAGATCGAACAAGGAAAGATGTCGTTCGGCCTCGGGCTCGTCGTGCTGCACGTGATCGTGCTGGCGCTCGTCGTGTTTATTTTCTGGCTGCGCGTGCGCAACCGGCCGCTCTTTACACGCGCGATGTTCCGCCGCGCGTCGCAGGGGAACTGACCGATGCGCATTTACGAGAAATACTTCGCGCGCCAGGTCTACCTGACGTTCGTGTTTATCCTGTTCGCCTTCTCGGGTCTGTTCTTCTTCTTCGACCTGATCAACGAACTGAACTCGGTCGGCCACGGCAACTACAAGTTCGGCTACGCGGTGCTGCGCGTCGGCTTGCAGGCGCCCTCGCGGCTCTATGAAATCATTCCCGTCGCGGCGCTGATCAGCGCGATCTACGTGTTCGCGCAGATGGCGGCCAGCTCGGAATTCACGATTTTCCGCGTCTCGGGTCTCGCGACCGGCCAGGCGCTGCGCTCGCTGCTGAAGATCGGCGTGCCGCTCGTGCTGCTGACCTATCTGATCGGCGAAGTCGTCGGTCCGTACACCGACCAGCTTTCCGAACGCGTGCGTCTCGAAGCGCTGGGTTCGGCCGTGTCGACGAATTTCCAGTCAGGCGTGTGGGTCAAGGACACGCTCACGGCGCGCCTCGACGGCGAGCAGGTCACGCGTTTCGTGAACGTCGGCAAGCTGCAGCCGGACGCCACCATCACCGACGTGCGCATCTACGAATTCGACAAACAGTTCAAGCTCTCGAACGTGCGCATCGCGAAGAGCGGCACGTACCAGCCGCCGGGCCACTGGCTGCTCAAGGACGTGACCGACACCGAACTGGTCAGCGTGCCGCCGCCGCCGAACCAGCCGACCGACGCGCTCGCGCCCGTCTATCGCGCAAGTCAGACCGCGCTGCCCGAATACTCGCTGCGCTCGGAACTGACGCCGCAGATTCTCTCGGTGCTGCTGGTGTCGCCGGATCGCATGTCGATGTTCAACCTGTTCCGCTACATCCAGCATTTGCAGGAAAACCATCAGGACACGCAGCGCTACGAAATCGCGCTCTGGCGCAAGCTGCTCTACCCGTTCGCGGTGTTCGTGATGCTGGTGCTGTCGCTGCCGTTCGCGTATCTGCATACGCGTGCGGGCGTGGTCGGCGTGAAGGTGTTCGGCGGCATCATGCTCGGCATGAGCTTCCAGCTCGTCAACACGCTGTTCTCGCACATCGGCAATCTGAGTAGCTGGCCCGCGCCGCTCACGGCGGCCACACCCGCGCTGATCTATCTCGCGCTCGGCTTGATCGGGCTGAAGTGGGTCGACCGGCACTAGCGGCCACGTAGATCACGGAGAATCGACGATGAGCACGCACGGCATGATTCTCTTCGGCCACGGCGCGCGCGACGCGCGCTGGAAAGAGCCGTTCACGCGCCTCGCCGCGAAACTCGCGGCGGCGCGCACTCACGACACCGCTGACAACGACGCCGGCCCGGTCGCCCTCGCCTTCCTCGAACTCATGGAACCGAGCCTGCCCGACGCCATCGCCGCGCAGGCCGCGCAAGGCTGCACGGTCATCACCGTGGTGCCGGTGTTCTTCGGCCAGGGCGGCCATATTCGCCGCGATCTGCCCGCGCTCATCGCGCAATGTCAGGCCGACCATCCCGACGTGCAGATCCGCTGCGCCACCGCCGTCGGCGAAGACGATGCGGTGCTCGACGCCATCGTCGGCTATTGCCTGACTCACGCATCGCAGCACGCGTCGCCTGACGACGCCTGAATCCGTCGCGCAACCGCGCAAAAGAAAAGGGCCGCTTCTCAGCGGCCCTTTCCCTTTCTGCTTTCGTGCTCGTACTACGCACAACCCCCGTTTTTTTATACTTTACGCAGCGGCGCGGCGCGGATCCTGTTCGTCCTGCGAGGCGTCTTCCTGCGCGGCGCGCGCACGAAACGCTTCGCCGATCATCAGCAGGCTCGGCTGCGCGGCGTCGAGCCAGTCCTGCGCCTCGCCCGCCTGCAGCGCCGCCAGCGTGAGTGTCAGCGTTCGCTCGCGCGCGGTGCTGCACGCCTCGACGATCGCCACCGGCGTCTCGCCCGCGCGGCCCGCTTCGATCAGCTGACGCGCGATCTCGGGCGCGCTGTCGCGGCCCATATAGAACACCAGCGAATCGGCGTTCACGTGTTCGCGGATTTCCTCGCTGCCCGCCGCGCGCGAATACGTCGCGAGCGCGACGCTGCGCGACACGCCGCGCAGCGTGAGCGAGCGTTGCAGCGTGGCCGCGCTCGCGAGCGCCGCCGTGATGCCCGGCACGATTTCGTACTCGATGCCCGCCGCTTCGAGCGCGCGCATTTCTTCGTCGGCGCGACCGAACAGCATCGGGTCGCCGCCCTTCAGGCGCACGACCACGTCGTGTTCCAGCGCGGCATCGACGAGCTGCTTGTTGATGAAGTGCTGCGCCGTCGAGCGTTGCCCGCAACGCTTGCCGACCGCGATGAACTTCGCATCGGCCGGCGCGTACTCGAGCATCGCCGGTTCGACGAGCGCGTCGTGCAGGACGACCTGCGCCTGCCCGAGCAGACGCGCGCCGCGCACCGTAATGAGATCCGCGGCGCCCGGACCGGCGCCGATCAGATAGACCTTACCCATTTGCTAGAAGACTCCCATACCGCACGCTCGACACGCGCATGCCCGGCGCTCCGCCGCGCGCCGCCACATGACGTGGATGGCGCGGGCGCAGCGCGCTGCGGCCTCAGGCGGCGACGGCGCGGATCATGCCCGCGGCCACCGTGTGGTGCGTGGCTTCGTCGATCAGGACGAACGCGCCGGTGCCCGGATGCACATCATACAGGTCCGCGACGAGCGGCTTTTGCAGCGTGAGCGAGACGCGGCCGATGTCGTTCATCGCCAGGTCGTGACGGTCGACGGCGTGCGAAAGCGTATGCACGTCGAGCACTTCCTTGATCGCGCCGATCTTCGCGAACACCGTGCTGGTGGTCTGCTTGAGCAGGTACTTGCGCTGCGGCGAGAGCGGCTCTTCGTCGAACCAGCAGAGGTCCGCTTCGAGCTTCTTCGCCGGTTGCGTGTCGTCGCCGGCCGGCACGAAGGTGTCGCCGCGCGAGACATCGACGTCTTCCGCGAGACGGATCGTGACGGTCTGGCCCGCGAACGCGCGGTCGACCTGTGCCGTGCCGCCCGGCACCGGCGCGATGATTTCCGCGACCGTGGCCGCGCGGCCCGCCGGTAGCACCGTGATGGCGTCGCCGAGCTTCACTTCGCCCGCTTCGATACGGCCCATGTAGCCGCGGAAGTCGTCGGCGCTCGAACCGTCCTGGCGCGCGACCCACTGCACCGGGAAGCGCAGCGCTTCGCCCGTTGCCTGCGCGACCGGCAGTTGCTCGAGCACGTCGAGCAGCGCTTCGCCCGCGTACCACGGCATGCGCTCGCTCGCGCCGACGATGTTGTCGCCCTTGAGCGCCGACACCGGCACGAAACGCACGTCTTCGAGGCCGAGCTGGCGCGCGAGTTCGACGTAGGCTTCGCGGATCAGGTTGAAAGTCGCTTCGCTGTAATCGACCAGATCCATCTTGTTGATCGCGACGATCACGTGTTGCAGACCGAGCAGCTTGACGATCGCGCTATGGCGCTTCGTTTGCGGCAGCAGTTGCGTCACGCCATTCTCGACCGTCACGCGCGTGGGGTCGATCAGGATGATCGCGGCGTGCGCCGTCGAGGCGCCCGTGACCATGTTGCGCGTGTACTGCTCGTGGCCCGGCGTATCGGCGATGATGAACTTGCGCTTGGCCGTGGCGAAGTAGCGATACGCCACGTCGATCGTGATGCCCTGCTCGCGCTCGGCTTCGAGGCCGTCCGTGAGCAGCGACAGGTCGATTTCGTCGCCGACCGTGCGCTTGTTCTTGGCGCGCGAAAGCGCCGAGAGTTGATCCGAAAGGACTGCCTTGCTGTCGTACAGCAGGCGGCCGATCAGCGTGCTCTTGCCGTCGTCCACGCTGCCCGCCGTGATGAAGCGCAGCACGCCGAGGTCTTCAGGTTGATGCGTCGTAACCATGTTCAATTCTTCCTCTGCGTGCTCTTTAGAAATAACCTTGCTTCTTGCGCTGTTCCATCGCGGCTTCCGACGCCTGGTCGTCCATGCGCGTCGCGCCGCGTTCCGTGATTTCGGTCACGGCCGTTTCGGCGATGATCTTCTCGACGTTGTCGGCATCGCTCGCCACCGGGCACGTGCAGCTGATGTCGCCCACGGTGCGGAAACGCACCTGCGCCATTTCGCTGACTTCGCCTTCTTTCATCGGCGTGAGCGGCGTGACCGGCACGAGCAGGCCGTTGCGGCGCACGATCTCGCGCTGGTGCGCGTAGTAGATCGACGGCAGTTCGAGCTTTTCGCGCTCGATGTATTGCCACACGTCGAGCTCGGTCCAGTTCGAGATCGGGAACACGCGCAGGTGTTCGCCGTTGTGCAGACGCGCGTTGTACAGGCTCCAGAGTTCCGGGCGCTGCGCCTTCGGGTCCCACTGGCCGAATTCGTCGCGGAACGAGAAGATGCGCTCCTTCGCGCGGGCCTTCTCTTCGTCGCGGCGCGCGCCGCCGATCATCGCGGTGTAACCGTATTGCTCGATGGTTTCGAGGAGCGTGACCGCTTGTGCGGCGTTGCGCGAATCGGTTTCGCGGCGCAGGCGCACGGTGCCCTTCTTGATCGAATCTTCGACGTGACCGACCACGAGTTCCGCGCCGATTTCAGCCGCGCGGCGATCGCGGAAGTCGATCACTTCCTCGTAGTTGTGGCCCGTGTCGATGTGAACGAGCGGGAACGGCAGCGAGGTCTTGCGGTTCGCGCCGAGACCGAACGCCTTGAGGGCGAGCGCCAGCACGACGACCGAATCCTTGCCGCCCGAGAACAGCAGCGCCGGCTTGCTGCATTCGGCGACCAGCTCGCGCAGGATGTGAATCGACTCGGCTTCGAGCCAGTCGAGATGGTCCATGCGGTTCGCCGTCACCTGAAGCGGGGCGTTCACTGCGGAATCGAGCGTCGTGCTCATGTTCGGAATCCTTCGTCTGATCGCGCCCTTTGCATCGGGCGCGTTACTCTGTATTCGACTTCGCTGCCGTTCGGCGTTCGTTAAAACGTCGAAAGCGGCGCGAAAACTTCAATCTTAGCTCGCCTGGCCGATCGGCGACACCGCCACCACCGGAATCGCGGACACCGACGTGATGTGCAGCCCGCATTCCTTCGTGTCGCGCGACTCCCACCACCAGCGGCCCGCGCGGCTGTCTTCGCCGGGACGGATCGCACGCGTGCAGGGTTCGCAGCCGATGCTCGGGTAGCCGCGCGCATGCAGCGGGTTCACCGGCACCGCGAAGGCGCGCAGGTAATCCCAGACATCGGCTTCGGTCCAGTCCGCGAGCGGATTGAACTTGTCGATGTTGCGCGCTTCGTCGCGTTCTTCCTCGTGCAGCTCGGCGCGCGTGACCGACTGCTCGCGGCGCTGGCCCGTGACCCACGCCGACACGCCCGACAGCGCGCGGTTGAGCGGCTCGACCTTGCGGATCTCGCAGCAGCGCTTGCGCAGATCGACGCTCTCGTAGAACGCGTTCAGGCCGTGCTGTGCGACATATTCGTCCACCGCGTCCTGCTGCGGATGGAACTGCTCGATCGCGTAGCCGTAGCGCTCGCGCACCGCGTCGAGCATGCCGAGCGTTTCGGCGTGCAGGCGGCCCGTGTTCAGCGAGAAGATGCCGATCTTCACGCCGCGCGACAGGATCGCGTGCGTGAGCAGCATGTCTTCGGCGGCGAGGCTGCTGGCTAGCTTGACGTCGGCGTGACGCGCGGCGATCGAATCGAGCAGCGCATCGAGCCGCTCGATCTTCGCCTGCAGGTCAGCCGTGATCTCGCTGGCTGCGGTAGGGGCGGTGCTCATGCTGCCGCGCCCGATTCGGCGGCTTGTGCCGCACGGCGGCGGAACAGCGGCGACGGTTCGTCGAACGCGCCCTGGTACTGCACCGTGAATTCCGTGAACGCCTTCAGCGCGTCGTGGATGTCCTTGTCGGCGCGCAGCGCGTAGGCGTCGAAGCCGCAGCGCTCGTAGAAGCGCAGCTGGTCGCGCAGCACGTCGCCGATCGCGCGAATCTCGCCCTTGTAGCCATAACGCTCGCGCAACAGACGCGCGATCGAATAGCCGCGGCCGTCGCGGAACACCGGGAAGTCGATTGCGATCAGCGCGATCTTGTCGAAGTCGGCGACCACGTCAGCCGGTTCGCTGTCCGGCGCGAGCCACACGCCCAGTTCGTCCTTGCCGCGCGCGGCCAGCGCGTCGCGGTTGGCCTGCCAGTACGCGAACGGGACCAGCACCTTGCCGGCCGGCAGCGCGGCCACGTCGGGCAGCGCGCCGTCTTCGGCGGCACGCACGACCTGCCAGTTGTCTTCGACGATCTCGCGGTTCTTGATGATCAATGCCATTGCTTAACTCTCGATTCGTTGCGTGCGGCTCAGGCGTGCGCCGTCTGGCGCGAGGCGTACACGCGCTCCTTGAAGGGCGCGATGCCGAGGCGGTCGTAGGTGTCGATGAAACGCTCGCCGTCGATGCGCAGTTCGACGAACGTGTCGATCACCTTCTGCATCACGTCGGGCATTTCTTCCGCCGAGAACGACGGGCCGATCACGCGGCCAAGGCGTGCGCCGTAGGCGCCGTTGCCCTGCTCGCCGCCGAGCGACACCTGGTACCACTCGGAGCCGTCCTTATCGACGCCCAGAATGCCGATGTTGCCGACGTGGTGGTGACCGCACGAGTTCATGCAGCCCGAGATATTGAGCGAGACGTCGCCGAGGTCGTAGACGAAATCGAGGTCGCTGAAACGCTGCTGGATCGCTTCGGCGATCGGCAGCGACTTGGCGTTCGCGAGCGAGCAGAAGTCGCCGCCCGGGCACGCGATGATGTCGGTCAGCAGGCCGACGTTGGCCGTCGCGAAACCGACTGCCTTGGCCTTTTCCCACAGCGCGAACAGGTCCTGCTTCTTCACGTCCGCGAGAATCAGGTTCTGCTCGTGCGAGACGCGCACCTGGCCGAACGAGTAAGCGTCGGCCCAGTCGGCCACGGCTTCCATCTGCACGTCGGTCGCGTCGCCCGGGGCGATGCCCTGCGGCTTGAGCGAGAGCGTGACCGAAGCGTAGCCCGGCACGCGGTGCGGACGCACGTTGCGGTCGACCCAGCGCGCGAACGCGCGGTTTTCGAGCAGATGCTTTTCGTAGGAGGTGTCGGTGTCGGTCAGCTTTTCGTAGGCCGGCGGCGCGAAGTATTGCGACACGCGGTCCACTTCGGCCTGCGTGATCGTCGACGGGCCGTCCTTCAGGTGCTGCCACTCTTCTTCCACTTGCTGCGCGAACTTCTCGGGCGAGAGCGCCTTCACGAGAATCTTGATACGCGCCTTGTAGATGTTGTCGCGGCGGCCATAGCGGTTGTACACGCGCAGCACGGCTTCGCAGTAGGTCAGCAGATGCTGCCACGGCAGGTCGCGCTTGATGATCGCGCCGATGATCGGCGTACGGCCGAGGCCGCCGCCCGCGAGAATGCTCGCGACGACTTCGCCCTGCTCGTTGCGGTCGAGGTAGACGCCCAGATCGTGGATCTGCACGGCGGCGCGGTCTTCCTTCGAACCCGAGACGGCGATCTTGAACTTGCGCGGCAGCCACGCGAATTCGGGGTGGAACGTCGACCACTGACGCATGATCTCGGCCCACGGGCGCGGATCGATGACTTCGTCGGGCGCAACGCCCGCGAACTGGTCGGCGGTGATATTGCGGATGCAGTTACCCGAGGTCTGGATGCCGTGCATCTGGACCGACGCGAGCTTGCGCAGGATTTCGGGCGTCTCTTCGAGCTTGATCCAGTTGTACTGGATGTTCGAGCGCGTCGAGAAGTGGCCGTAACCGCGGTCGTGCTCGCGCGCGATGGTGCCGAGCATGCGCATCTGGTCGCTGCGCAGATTGCCGTAAGGAATCGCGATGCGATGCATGTAGGCATGGCGCTGGTAATACAGGCCGTTCTGCAGACGCAGCGGACGGAACTCTTCTTCGCTCAATTCGCCCGACAGGCGGCGGCGAACCTGGTCGCTGTATTGCGCGACGCGCTCGTCGACGATGGTCTGGTCGTACTGATCGTATTGGTACATTCGGGGACCCCAGGGTTGTATCAATCGCGGCGTTCCGGTTACGCCGCGTTCTCCGACTTCGACTTCGCTATTTCTGTTCCAGCCCGACCGGCGCCTTCAACTCGCCGGTCATTTGCTAATGACCAAAACAGATATCCATATTGGAAAAGTTGGGGAAATGGTAATAAACTCGCCTTATATTTCAAACGATTCAAAAATCAGGTTGATATGCCAAGGGGTTATATATGAACCTGCACCAGTTCCGCTTCGTACGCGAGGCCGTGCGCCAGAATTTCAACCTCACGGAAGCCGCGAAGGCCCTGTATACCAGTCAGCCCGGTGTCTCGAAGGCGATCATCGAGCTCGAGGATGAATTAGGGGTCGAAATCTTCACACGCCACGGCAAGCGCGTGCGCTCGCTCACGGAACCCGGCCGCATCATCCTCGCCTCCGTGGAGCGCATCCTTCAGGAAGTGGAGAGCCTCAAGCGCGTAGGTAAGGACTATGCGGCCCAGGATCAAGGCAATCTGGTGATCGCGGCCACGCATACGCAGGCGCGCTACTCGCTGCCGGCCGCCATCGCCGAGTTCAAGCGGCGCTTCCCCAAGGTCCACCTTTCGATTCTGCAAGGCAGCCCGACCCAGGTCGCCGAAATGGTGCTGCACGACCAGGCCGATCTGGCGATCGCCACCGAGGCCATCTCCAACTACAAGGAACTGGTCTCGCTGCCCTGCTTCACCTGGCATCACGTGGCCGTGATGCTACCCGATCATCCGCTGCTGGAGCGCAAGCCGCTCTCGCTTGACGATCTGGCCCAATTTCCGCTGATTACCTACGACAACGCGTTCGCGGGCCGCACCAAGATCAACGAGGCGTTCCGCCTGCGCGGACTCTCGCCCGATATCGTGCTCGAAGCCATCGACGCGGACGTGATCAAGACCTACGTGGAACTGGGCCTCGGCGTGGGGATCATGGCCGATATCGCCTTCAACGCCGAACGCGACCGCCATCTGCGCGCCGTGCCGGTGGGGCATCTGTTCGGCAGCAACGTGACGCGCGTGGCGCTCAAGCAGGGCGCGTATCTGCGCAGTTATGTGTACACGCTCGTCGAGCTGCTTTCGCCAAGCCTGAACCGCAAGCTGATCGAACAGGCGCTCAAGGGCGAGCACGAGACTTACGAGCTGTAATACGCGCTGTAATGCGCGCTGTAATGCGAACTGTAAGCGGACGGCGCGTGCCGGGTTCAAGCGCGCGGATTCACCCACAACTAATTAGATAGAACGCTTCTCGCTTTTTTCCTTCCTGGAGACCGCTGCATGAAGTCGTATCTGCGTCTGCATCATCTGAATCCGGGCTTGCGCCCTGCCCTTCGTCCGCTGGTGCTCGCCGCCGCCGTCGCGCTGGGCGTTGCCGCGCCCGCCGCGCACGCCGACCTCAAGGTGGGCATCGACCTGTCGAGCACCGGTCCCGCCGCCGCCATCGGCATCACGAGCAAGAACGCCGTGTTGATGTGGCCCCCGACCATCGCGGGCCAGAAAGCCGACTACATCGTGCTCGACGACGGCTCCGACCCGGGCGCGGCCGTGCGCAACATCCGCAAACTGGTCAACGAGGATCACGTCGACGTGATCGTCGGGCCGAACATCACGCCCGCCGCGCTCGCGGCGCTCGACGCCGTGGCCGAAAGCAAGACGCCGATGATCACGCTGGTGGGCTCGGCCTCGGTGGTCGAGCCGCAGCAGGGCGCGCGCACCTGGGCGTTCAAGATGGCGCAGACCGACGCCGCGATGGCCGACGTGATGACGCGCTACATGGCCGCGCACGGCGTGAAGACGGTGGGCTTCATCGGTTTCGCCGACAGCTACGGCGACAGCTGGCTCAACGAGTTCACGAAGTTCGCGAAGGAGAGCAATCTCCAGATCGTCGCGACCGAGCGCTTCAACCGCACCGACGCAAGCGTGACCGGCCAGATCCTCAAGCTGATCGCCGCGAAACCCGACGCCGTGCTGATCGCGGGCGCGGGCACGCCGACCGTCCTGCCGCAGCGCACGCTGGTCGAGCGCGGTTACAAGGGCGCGATCTATCAGACGCACGGCATCGCCACGCCCGAGTTCATCAAGCTCGGCGGCAAGGATGTGGAAGGCACGCTGTTCCCGACGCAGCCGGTGGTGGTGGCGCGCACGCTGCCTGCCGATCAGCCCGCGCAGAAAGCGGCGCTCGCCTTCGTGGACGCCTATGAGGCCAAATACGGCCCCGGCACCGTCACGCAGTTCGCGGGCGACGCGGCCGGCGTGTACCCGCGCCTCGCGGACGCCGTGACGCGCGCGCTCAAGACCGCGCAACCCGGCACCGAGGCGTTCCGCGTGGCGCTGCGCAGCGAACTGGAGCACGCGCACGAACTGGTCGTGCCCAACGGCGTGGTCAACACGAGCGAAAAGGATCACGTTGGACTGGACCAGCGCGCGAGCGTGATGGGAACGATACGCGGCGGCAAGTTCGTGTATCTGGCGCAGTGAGTTGGTGCAGTGAGTCGGCGCAGTAAGTCGGCACAACGTGTGCTAATCCAGCTCGGCAGGCCAGCGCCGCGCGCCGTGCAGCACGCGTAGCACCGTGAGCGTTTGCCGTTCGACACGGTAGGCGATCACGAACGGCGCGCCGTGCACGACCAGTTCGCGTGTGCCGCTCACCCGGCCACGACGGCCGATTTCCGGATAGAGCCGCAACCGCCGGACCGCGGAGGCGATGCACTCGTCCACGCTCACGGCTGCATGCGCGCCGCGTGTCTCGTTGAAGTCGAATATCGCTTCGCGGTCGGCCAGCGCGAGCGGCGACCATTCGAGCCTCAACTTTTGCGCTTGCGAATGGAGTTTGGCTTCGAGGCGGTCAGCTTCGGAGCCGCCGGCTCGGCCTCGTCCACGCGCCTCGACGCCGCCGCGCGCCGCTTCGCGAAATTCGCTTCGACCGCGTCCGCCTCCACGGCCGGGCGGGCGTCTTCCAGCGCTTCCAGCACTTTCGCGCGGAACCACGCGTCGTGCGTGGCCGGATCGACCGCGAAGCCGACGGGCAGCGCGCCCTCGTTCGCCACCCGCGTGAGCAGGATGCGCACCGCGTCCGACACCGTGAGTCCCATCTTTTCCAGCACCGCCGTGGCGCGTTCTTTCAACGCCGGATCGATGCGAACCTGTACCAATGCGCTTGCGCCCATCGCCTGACTCCCTCGCGTGGTGATCGAAGCCGCATTGTAATTCAGCTGTATTACATTAGACATGAGCATCCTTGAAGTGCGTTAAACACACCGCAAGTTTTGTCGCGTCCAGAAATCCGCGCCATTCATCCGAATGGCTAACGCAGCGCGCGCCAGGCGCCATCGGCGGCACTGCTGGCCAGCACCGCTTCGATAAAGCGCAGCCCGGCCACGCCATCGTCGACGGTCGTGAGCAGCGCGCTTTCGGGCGGCGGCGGCACGCCCATATCGCGCGCACGAATCTGCGCCGCCGCGTCGCGATAAAGCTGCGCGAACGCTTCCAGATACCCTTCCGGATGCCCCGGCGGCACGCGCGTCGCGTGCGCGGCGGCCGCGCCCGTCACCCGTGCGCGCGTGAGCCGCTGCGCCTCGCCGCCCTGCGGCGTGAACCACAGCTCGTTCGGCGCTTCCTGATCGAACGCGAGCCCGGCCTTCGTGCCGTACACCCGCAACCTCAGCGCATTCTCCGCGCCGCTCGCGACCTGGCTCGCCCAAAGCATGCCGCGCGCGCCGTTCGCGTAACGCAGCATCGCCTGCACGTGATCGTCGATACGCCGTCCGGGCACAAAGGTATGCAGCTCCGCCGCGACCGCCACCGGCTCCATGCCGCTGACAAACGCCGCCAGCTGATACGCGTGCGTGCCGATATCGCCGAGACAACCCGCCGGACCCGCCAGCGCCGGGTCGGTGCGCCAGCTCGCCTGACGATTGCGGCCATCCGCGCCGCCCTGCTCGATCGGATGCGCGAGCCAGTCCTGCGCGTACTCCACCTGCACGACGCGCACCTCGCCCAGTTCACCCGCCGCCACGAGTTCGCGCGCATGGCGCACGAGCGGATACCCGGAATACGTATGCGTGAGCGCGAACACCACGTTCGCGTCGCGCGCGTGCTGGGCGAGCGCGCGCCCTTCGTCGAGCGAAACGGCCAGCGGCTTATCGCAGATCACGTGGATGCCCGCCGCCATGAACGCATGCGCCACCGGCGCGTGCAGATGATTGGGCGTGACGATCGCAACCGCATCGATGCCGTCCGCGCGCGCGCCTTCTTCGCGCGCCATCTCGCGCCAGTCGGCGTAACTGCGCGCGAGGCCGATGGCGTCGGCGCTCGATTGCGCGCGCGCCGCATCGGACGACAACGCGCCCGCCACCAGGTCGAAATCGTCGTCGAGGCGTGCGGCGATCCGATGCACCGCGCCGATGAACGCGCCCTCGCCGCCGCCCACCATGCCGAGTTTCAGTCTGCGTGTCATCGTCGTGCTCCGCGTTGTGCGTCACTGCGTATCAGAGGCCCAGCACGCTTTTGAGTTGCGCGTCGTCCACGCCGCTGCCCGCGAAGTCGTCGAACGCATGCTCGGCCACGCGGATCAGATGCCGCTTGATGAACTCCGCGCCCTCGCGCGCGCCGTCGTGCGGATGCTTGAGCGCGCATTCCCATTCGAGCACCGCCCAGCCCGGAAAGTCGTACTGCGTGAGCTTCGAGAAAATCGCGCCGAAGTCGATCTGCCCGTCGCCGAGCGAACGAAAACGCCCCGCGCGCTCGACCCAGTCGCTATAGCCGCCGTACACGCCCTGCCGCCCCGTGGGCCGGAACTCCGCGTCCTTCACGTGAAAGGCCTTGATGCGCGCGTGATAGAGATCGATGAACGCGAGGTAATCGAGCTGCTGGAGCACGAAATGGCTCGGGTCGTAGAGAATGTTCGCGCGCGGATGATCGTCCACGGCGGCCAGAAAACGCTCGAAAGTCACGCCGTCGTGCAGATCCTCGCCCGGATGCAGTTCGTAGCAAACGTCCACGCCCGCTGCGTCAAATGCATCGAGAATCGGCCGCCAGCGACGCGCGAGCTCGTCGAACGCGGCCTCGACGAGACCCGGCGGACGCTGCGGCCACGGATACACATAAGGCCACGCGAGCGCGCCCGAAAACGTCACATGCGCGCTCAAGCCCAGGTTGCGCGACGCGCGCGCGGCCAGCTTCAACTGCTCGATGGCCCACGCCGTGCGCGCCTCGCGATTGCCGCGCACGTGCGGCGCGGCGAAGCCGTCGAACAGCGCGTCGTACGCGGGATGCACGGCCACGAGCTGACCTTGCAGATGCGTCGACAACTCGGTGATCGCGATCCCCGCGTCGTCGGCGGTCTGGCGCAGATCGTCGCAATACGCCGGGCTCGCGGCCGCCTGTTCGAGATCGATCAGGCGCGCATCGGTCGGCACCTGAATGCCTTTGTAGCCCAGTTGCGCGGCCCATTGCGCCATGTGCACGAAGCTGTCGAACGGCGCTTTCTCACCCAGAAACTGGGCGAGAAAGATCGCCGGACCCTTGAGGGTTTTCATCGGTCCGAGTCCTCAGCAAAGCCACCGCGGCGCGGCGGCGATTGACGAACGATGCAAGCCAGCGTGATGCGCCGCGCTCAGAACGGCGAATCCGGGAAATAGAACTGTTTGGCGTTCTCCTTCGTGATGAGCACCGAAGGAATGATCGTCGTGGGCGGCAGCGCCTTGCCCGCGAGCCGCGCTTCGGCCGTGAGCTTGATCGCGTCGTAGATGAACTTCGGCGAATACGACACGTCGGCCTGAATCAGCGGATCGCCGTCCATCACGCGCTTGACCATGTCCTTCGAGCCCGCGCCGCCGAACACGATCTTGATGTCGCTGCGCTTGGCCTGATCGATCGCCTTGAGCACGCCCACGGCCATGTCGTCGTCGGCGGCCCAGACGGCGTCGATGTGCTTGAAGCGCGTGAGGAAGTCCTGCATGGTCTTGAAGGCATCGTCGCGGTTCCAGTTCGCGTACTTCGCGTCGAGAATCTTCATGTCCGGATAGTTCTTCAGCACCGCCGTAAAGGCGTTCCAGCGCTCGTTGTCGAGCGTGGTCGGAATGCCGCGCAGCGCGACGATGTTGCCCTTGCCGTTCAACTGCTTCGCGAGATACTCGGCGGGAATCCGGCCGAACGCGGTGTTGTCGCCGGCCACGTAGGCGTCCTGCGCGCTCTTGTCGGTCAGGCCGCGATCGACAACCGTCACGTACACGCCCTTCTTCTTGACCTGCGCGACCGGCTGCGTGAGCGAGGCCGATTCAAACGGGAAGATCACCAGCGCGTTGATCTTGTTGACGGTCACGAGGTCCTGCAACTGGTTCGCCTGATCGGGCGCGTTGGCCGCCGTCTTGACGATGACTTTCAGGTCGGGATGCGCCTTCTCCAGCTCTTTCTTCGCCTCGTTGGCCCACCAGACGATGCCGCCCGTGAAGCCGTGATCGGCCGTGGGAATGGCGACGCCGAGCGTGACCTTGTCCTCGGCGTGCGCCGGGCTTGCCGTGAAAGGCGAAGCGAACATCGCCGCCACGCCGAGCGTCAGCGCGCCCGTCCACATCGCACGAATCGTATTCTTCATGATGCCGTCTCCGATGATTGTTGTGCGGGCGCGCACGCCCGTCCTTTGACCACGCCTTGCACCGACCATTATTTCGCCATCCGAACTAACCACGACTCACACGACTACCGCCTGCCGCGCTGCAGGAAGGCCACGGCGATGATCGCCACGCCCTGCACCGCCGCATTCAGATACACGCTGATGATGCTCGTGAGATTCAGAATGTTCGCGATCACCGAGAGCAGGATCGCGCCCACCACGGTGCCCGCCACGCGTCCTTCGCCGCCCTTGAGCGCCGTGCCGCCGACCACCACGGCCGCGATCGCTTCGAGTTCCCACAAGATGCCGGTGGTCGGCGTGGCCGAGCCCAGACGCGGCACGTAGAGCACCGTCGCCACGCCCACGCACACGCCGAGCAGCACATAGGTCGCGCACTTCACGCGATCGACGCGAATCGCCGCATAACGCGCGACCTGTTCGTTCGAGCCGATCGCCTGCACGTGCCGCCCGAACGCCGTGCGGTTGAGCACCAGCGCGCCGCCCGCCGCCATTAGCGCGAACACCCACACGGGCACCGGCACGCCGAAGAGGCTCGCGTAATACACGGGACTGTTGAGATCGACGAGATTGTTTTGCAGCGTGAGCGCGCCGCCGTCGGCGAGCCACGTGAGCACCGAGCGGAAAATGCCCAGCGTGCCGAGCGTGACGATGAACGGCTCGATGCGTCCGCGCGTGATGAGCAGCCCGTGCGCGAGACCGAACAGCGCGCCCAGCACGAGCGCGATCGCCATGCCGATCGCGATGATGGCGAGCGGCGCGAACGCGTGGCCGTTGACGCCCGCCGCGAGCGCGTTCATCACCCAGATCATCACGCCCGCGATCAGCGCCGCCATCGAGCCCACGGAAAGATCGATGCCGCCCGAGATGATCACGAAGGTCATGCCCACCGCGATGATGCCGATGAACGACGTGCGCGTGAGCACGTTGAGCAGATTGTCGACGGTCGCGAAATCGCGGTTGAGCAGCGTGCCGACCACGCACAGCGCGACGAGGCCGATCAGCGGCCCCACGCCCGCGAGCCGGTGCGCGAGCCGCACGACGAAGCGCCGCGTGCGCGCCTGGGCGCTCGCCGCTTCAGTGGGTGCCGGTTGCATGGGCGATCAGCTCCTCTTCGTTCAGATGGTCGCGGCCGAGCGTGGCGACAAGCCGCCCCGCGCGCATCACCGCGACGCGATGCGCGAGGCCGATCAGTTCGATCAGCTCCGACGAGATCACCACCACCGCGCGTCCCGAGGCCGCGAGCCGCTCGATCAGGAAATAGATGTCGCGTTTCGCGCCGATATCGACACCGCGCGTGGGCTCGTCGAGCACGATCACGCGCGGATCGGGCTGCAGGAATTTGGCGAGCGCGAGCTTCTGCTGATTGCCGCCCGAGAGCATGCGCGCGCGGCTCGACAGGTCGCCGGTGCGAATACCGAATTCGCACACCGCCGTTTCGAGCGCGACTCGCGCGGCCTTCAGATCGAGCAGCGGACGGCCGTAGCGTTCAAGCGTCATCAGCGTGAGATTGTCCTGCAGGTTCAGATTCAGATGCAGGCCTTTGCCCTTGCGGTCCTCGCTCAGATACGTGAGGCCGTGGCGCATGGCGTCGCGCGGATGCCTGAGCGTCACGGCGCGTCCGCCGATCTCCACCTCGCCCGCCAGCTTGCGGCGCAGGCCGACGAGCGCCTCGAAGGCCTCGCTGCGCCCCGCGCCCACGAGTCCCGCGAAGCCGAGAATCTCGCCTGCGCGCACCTCGAAACTCAGGTCCTCGACCCAGCCCGGCACGGCGAGGCCGCGCACGCGCAGCGCGACGGGCGCATCGGCGGCGGCGAGGCGCTTGTCGGGAAACATGTCGGAGACGTCGCGGCCCACCATCAGGTTGGCCATCTGCTGGCGCGCGAGGCCCGCCGTCGCGCTCGCGGCCACGAAGCGGCCGTCGCGCATCACGATCACGTCGTCGGTGATGCGCTCCACTTCGTCGAGCTTGTGCGAGATGTAGACGATCGTCGCGCCGTCCGCGCGCAGCTTCGCCATCAGCGTGAAGAGGCGCGCGGTTTCGCTCGGCGTGAGCGTGGCCGTGGGTTCGTCCATGATGAGCAGGCGCGCGCGGCGCGCGAGTGCCTTGGCGATTTCCACGAGCTGCTTTTCGGCGACGATCAACTCGCGCACGGGCGTGTCGGGATGCCGTTCGAGCCCGACCTGGGCGAGCAGCGCGCGCGCCTCGCGGCGCATCGCGGTGTCGTCGACAAACAGGCCGCGCTTCTTTTCGTGGCCCAGAAAGATGTTCTGCGCGATCGTCAGATGCTCGGCGAGATTGAACTCCTGATGGATCAGCACGATGCCCGCGGCTTCGGCGGCGCGCGAGCCGTCGAACTGGCAGGCGCGGCCGTCGACGAGCATCTCGCCCGCGCTCGGGCGCTCGTAGCCCGCAAGGATTTTCATCAGCGTGGATTTGCCCGCGCCGTTCTCGCCCAGCAGCCCGTGAATGCGGCCCGGCGCGAGGTCGAAGCTCACGCCGTGCAGCACGCGCACAGGGCCAAAGTCCTTGCGGATATCGTTGAATCGCACGGCGACGCTCATGGCCGCTCGCTCCTCCAATTCGCGCGGGGTCCGGCGGGCCGCGTGCACGTCGACAAACCGTGCGGCGCTGCCCGCCTTCTCTCGCTGGTCTCCACTGCTAATAAGCGTTTGTCCTGCGATCCAGCATGTTCAGCCGACCCCGCGCGTTCAGGCGCTGCGCCGCACCACCAGCCGATGCGGCAACAGCACGCCCGGCACGCTCGCGCGCGGATCGGCGAGCCGCTTCAGCAGCAGACGCGCGGCCGTTTCGCCGAGTTCGCGCATCGGCTGCGCGATGGTCGTGAGCGGCGGATCGATCTGCGCGGCCAGCGCGATGTCGTCGAAACCGACCACGGCGACGTCGTCGGGCACGGCCCAGCCGCTGCCGCGCAAACCATTGACGACGCCCACCGCGAGCGTGTCCGAAACCGCGAAGATCGCGTCCGGCTTCGCCGCGCGCGCGCCGCCGCGTTGCGCCATGAGCGCGGCGGCGGCCTGCGCGCCCGCGTCGTAATCCAGACAGTTCAGATTCACGCGCCACGCCTCGCGCGCCTCGATGCCCGCTTCGGCGAGTGCGGCGAGGTAGCCGAAGCGGCGCTGCTGCGCATACAGATAGTGATCGTCGGAATTGATCAGCGCGATGCGCCGCCGCCCGCGCGCGATCAGATGGCGCACTGCGTCGCGCGCCGCCCCGAAATTGTCGATGCCCACGTACGGCACGCCCGCTGCCGGATCGAACTCGCAGCACGCGACCCACGGCAGCGCCGGTTCGTGCGCGGCGGCGCGGTTGGCCTGCTGCACCGTGGCCGGATCGAGGCAGATCGCGCCGTCCGCGCGATGGCGGCGCAGCAGGTCGAAGTAACTACGCTCGCGGCCCGCGTCGGCGCCCGTGTCGCAGAGCAACATGAAATAGCCGTGCTGACGCGCGACGCTGTCGATGCCGCGCACGATCTCGGCGTAAAACGGATTGCCGAAGTCCGGCACCATCGTCAGCAGCAGGCGGCTTTCCGCCGTGCGCAGGTTGCGCGCCAGCTCGTTGACGCGATAGCCGCTCGTCTCGACCTCGGCGAGCACGCGTGCGCGGGTGGCGGGCCGCACGTTGGTGTGGCCGTTGAGCACACGCGACACCGTGGCCACCGAGACGCCCACGCGCCGCGCCACCGCCACGATGGAGCCGCCGCGTGCGTCGTCGCCGGCGGCGTCGGCCTGCGCGATGGCCTCGCCCGCTTCGGCTGACGCCGCGGGATCGGTTTGTGAGGCGTGCGGCTGGGCGGTGGTCGTCATGAAAAAGGCGGTCGGTGGCCGGGTCGAGGCGGTCGAAGGTGGCCGCGCAGGCGCGTCGGCAATGTAATCGATTACATTCTTGGTTCGCGGACGGCGAAACTTCAAGGTGCACGAAGCCAGGACAAATACTGATCCCGCGACGGCGCCGCGCTGCCGGCGGCCGGACGCCGCCGCAAAGGCCTTTGGTACAATCTCGCGATTGCCTGGCACCGTTTTTCGGGGCGTCCGCAGCGGCACGCGGCCGCCAGGACAGCCAGTCCCCGCCAGTCCCCCTTACGTATCGCCCGAACTTCGAACCGAACCATAACGCCGAGTCACCATGAACATCGAACAAGCGCGTTTCAACATGATCGAACAGCAGATTCGCCCCTGGGAAGTGCTCGACCAGGACGTGCTGAATCTGCTCTCGATCGTCAAGCGTGAGCATTTCGTCCCCGCGGCCTATGTCGATATCGCGTTCGCCGACCTGGAACTGCCGCTGCCCAACGGTCAGCACATGCTCGCGCCGCGCGTCGAAGCGCGCGTGCTGCAGGAACTCGCGGTGAAGAAGCACGAAAACGTGCTCGAAATCGGCGCCGGTTCGGGCTACATGGCCGCCCTGCTCGCGCACCGCGCGCAACAGGTGCTGACGGTGGAAATCGACACGGAACTGGCCGAATTCGCGCGCGCCAACTTCGTGAAGAACGGCGTGCTGAACGCCGAAGTCGCGGTCGGCGACGCGGCGCGCGGCTGGGCCGCGAACGCGCCGTACGACGTGATCTGCGTCTCGGGCGGCCTGCCGGTCGTGCCGCAGGAACTGCTCGAGCAGCTCAAGGTGGGCGGCCGTCTGGCGGCGTTCGTCGGCGGCGCGCCGGTGATGGAAATGCAGATCATCACGCGTATGGACGAGAAGCAGTACCGCATCGCGGGCGTGTTCGAAACCTACGTCGAACCGCTGCAAAACGCCGTGCAGCCGTCGCGCTTCAAGTTCTAAGTGGTCGCCGGGCCGCGTGTGCGGCCCGCGCCCTGTGTTACGTCGCTGTGTTACGTTTATCTTCCGTTTTTCTTCGATCGAGTTTTCCATGCAGATCCTGACCGCCCCCGCCCTCGCCGAATGGCTCGCCGACTCCGCGCGCCCGGCGCCCGTCCTGCTCGACGTGCGCGAGCCGTGGGAAATCGAGACCGCGAAGATCGACGGCAGCATCTCGATTCCGATGGCGCAGATCCCCGCGCGCAGCGAAGAACTCGACGACGACGCGCAGATCGTCTGCATCTGCCATCACGGCGCGCGCAGCGCCCAGGTCGCGATGTTCCTCGAATCGCGCGGCCATACGCAGGTGTTCAATCTGCAAGGCGGCATCGACGCGTGGTCGCGTCAGGTCGATCCGAAGGTGCCGACGTACTGATCACACGCTGATTGCGGCAAGACCGGTCCATCACCGGTCAAGATGATGTCTTCGTCGAAGGGCGCGGTTCACACCGCGCCCTTTTGCATTTCTGCGCGCTTTGCATCGCCGCTCGCTTCGCACTCGTGTGCGCCTCGTTCCCAATGCGTGCTTGCACAACGATGTAGCGCGCGAGCCGACTTCTCCACCTGCGGCATGCACACCGCATGCACCTGATCGCATCGTCATGCACTGCGCGCGACGCATGCACCGCGACGATCATCGGCTTTCATGCACGCGCGCACTGCAACGATGCAGCGCGCCCGAACATGCGCCCCGCTGCACCAGATTCGCCCGCCCGCCGCACGGCGCGTTCGCTTACGTCCCGCCCGTCTTGCTCGCCGAAGGCCCGCCCCGCGCTCGGCGCGCGTCGACAGCACGTGCATCGCGCTTCCCACACGCGCTGGCATAGCCTTTGCAGTAACAACCCCGCAAGGCTGGACACACCAACGGGGGCGCGTAATCAGACGCGCCGAGACCCAGGACTTCACCCATAGGGGCATCTACATGAAACGTCGCAGTCTGTTGAAACTCGGGACGATGTCGGGCGCGCTCGCCGTAGCGGGACGCGTGCCGTTCGCGCATGCCGACACGGGCAGCGGGCCGATCAAGGTCGGCATCCTGCATTCGCTCTCGGGCACGATGGCGATCTCGGAGACGTCGCTCAAGGACACCGCGTTGATGACGATCGCCGACATCAACAAGAACGGCGGCGTGATGGGGCGTCAGATTCAGCCCGTGGTCGTGGACCCCGCATCGAACTGGCCGCTGTTCGCGGAGAAGGCCCGCCAGTTGCTCACCCAGGACAAGGTCGCGTGCGTGTTCGGCTGCTGGACCTCGGTGTCGCGCAAGTCGGTGCTGCCGGTGTTCGAGGAACTGAACGGCCTGCTCTACTACCCGGTGCAGTACGAAGGCGAGGAAATGTCGCGCAACGTGTTCTACACGGGCGCCGCGCCGAACCAGCAGGCGCTTCCGGCCGTGGAATATCTGATGAGCGCGGAAGGCGGCGGCGCGAAGCGCTTCTTCCTGCTCGGCACCGACTATGTGTATCCGCGCACGACCAACAAGATCCTGCGCGCCTTCCTGCATTCGAAGGGCGTGCAGGACGCCGATATTCAGGAGGTCTACACGCCGTTCGGTCATAGCGACTATCAGACCATCGTCGCGAACATCAAGACCTTCTCGCAGGGCGGCAAGACCACCGTCGTCTCGACCATCAACGGCGACTCGAACGTGCCGTTCTACAAGGAACTCGGCAACCAGGGCATCAAGGCGACCGACGTGCCCGTGGTCGCGTTCTCGGTGGGCGAGGAAGAACTGCGCGGCATCGACACCAAGCCGCTCGTCGGCCACCTCGCGGCGTGGAATTACTTCATGTCGGTGAAGGGCGCGCAGAACACGAAGTTCAAGGAGCAGTTCGAGGCGTGGGTGAAGGCGAACAATCTGCCGGGCGGCAGCAAGCGCGTCACCAACGATCCGATGGAAGCGACCTTTGTCGGTATCCACATGTGGAAGCAGGCCGTCGAAAAGGCGAAGAGCACCGATGTCGACAAGGTGCGCACGGCGATGATCGGCCAGACCGTGGCGGCGCCCTCGGGCTTCACGCTGACGATGGACGGCAACCATCACCTGCACAAGCCGGTGATGATCGGTGAGATTCGCGCCGACGGCCAGTTCAACGTCGTGTGGCGCACCAAGACCGCAATTCGCGCGCAGCCGTGGAGCCCGTATATCGCCGGCAACGAAGGCAAGCCGGACGTGGTCTCGCAGGACGTGCTGCCGAACTTCCTGCGCCGTTCGCGCACGGCCTGATCGTCGCGATCGCACGGCCATCCTGCGCACCCTGCACGTCATGCAAGCCACGCGCGGCGCGCCCTGAGCGTCGCGCGCGTTCTGCCCACGGGCCGCCGCTTGCGCCAGCGTTCGCGCGACGCGGCGGCCCGCATCATAAAGACCTCATCATGGCTCTCTCATTCCCGAGGTACGCCCGCCTGGGCTTGCGGCGCGCGATTGCCAGCGTCACGCTGTGCATGACGCTGTTTGCCACCTTCACCACGGCCGCGCACGCGCTCGAAGCCGCCGACGTCGCACCGCTCGGCGGCGACGACTTCGACGCCAAGTCCGCCGCCGTCGACAAACTCATTGCCCTCCACGACGCCGCCTCGCTCGCGCTGCTCAAGGCGCTCGCCGAGGACAACGTGAGCGCCACCGACGCCGGCGAAGTGCTCGTCACCGACGGCGACACCGCGCGCGACGCCGCAACCGGCAAACCGGTCGCCGCCGACGTCGCGTCGAGTGCGCAGCCCATCACGCTGAACAACCTGCTGCGCTCGAAAGTGGCGGGCGCGGTCTCGGGCCTGCAACTCGCGTCGCCCGATCTGGCAACGCGCCGCGCGGCCATCGCGGAGCTGCTGAAGAACCCCGATCCGTCGATGAAACCAATGATCGACGCCGCCCGCGCGAAGGAAACCGACGCCGCGCTCAAGCGCCGCCTCGACACGCTCTGGGCGATGACCGCGCTGCGCGACCCGAACGCGGCGACGCGCCTCGAAGCGACGAAGCTCGTCGCGGCGCGCCACGATCTCGACATGTACGAACTGCTGCGCCCGCTCGTCGCGAAGAACGCGAGCGGCGCATTCAACGAACCCGATGCCGATGTGCGCGCCGTCGCACAGCAAGGCATCGACGCGCTCGACTCGATCCAGCGCCGCAGCGAAATTGCGGGCACGCTGTTCGCGGGTCTGTCGCTCGGCAGCGTGCTGCTGCTCGCAGCGCTCGGCCTCGCGATCACGTACGGCCTGATCGGCGTGATCAACATGGCGCACGGCGAGTTTCTGATGATCGGCGCGTACGCCACCTATGTCGTGCAGACGCTGTTCCTGCGCTACGCGCCGGGCGCGTTCGACTGGTATCCGCTGCTGGCGATTCCGGCGTCGTTCGTCGCCGCCGCGCTCGTGGGCGCGGTGATCGAGCGCCTCGTGATCCGCCATCTGTACGGCCGCCCGCTCGAAACGCTGCTCACCACCTTCGGCATCAGCCTGATCCTGATTCAGGCCACGCGCATGATCTTCGGCGCGCAGAACGTGCAGGTCGAAAACCCCGCGTGGATGAGCGGCGGCGTGACCGTGATGCAGAACCTGATCCTGCCGTACAACCGCCTCGCGATTCTCGCCTTCGCGCTGATCGTGGTGGGCATCGCGTGGACCGTGCTGACGAAAACGCGCCTCGGCCTGTTCGTGCGCGCCGTCACGCAGAATCGCCGCATGGCCGCCTGCGTGGGCGTGCGCACCGCGCGCGTCGATGCATGGGCGTTCGCGTTCGGCGCGGGTATCGCCGGACTCGGCGGCTGCGCGCTCTCGCAGATCGGCAACGTCGGTCCGGACCTCGGCCAGAGCTACATCATCGACTCGTTCATGGCCGTGGTGCTCGGCGGCGTGGGCCAGATCGCCGGCACCGTGATCGGCGGCTTCGGGCTCGGGCTCGTCTCGAAGGCCATCGAGCCGTTCTGGGGCGCGGTGCTCGCGAAGATCGCCGTGCTCGTGCTGATCGTGCTGTTCATCCAGAAGCGTCCGCAGGGCCTGTTCGCCCTCAAGGGCCGCAGCGCGGAGGCTTGACCATGACGACCGCCACCTCCACTTCGCCGCGTTCGGCGCTCGCGCCGCAAGACGGCAACGCCGACACCTTCGCGCTCGGCCTGCCCGCGCGCCCCGCCCTGCTCTCGCGGCGCGCGTGGCTCGCGCTCATCGCGCTGATCATCGCGATGGGCGTGGGCGTGCCGCTGTGCGCGCTGGTGCTGCCGCAAACGAACGCGCTGCATCTCTCCGCCTACACGATGACGCTCGCGGGCAAGCTCATGTGCTACGCGATCGCCGCGCTGGCGCTCGATCTCGTCTGGGGCTACTGCGGCATCCTGAGCCTCGGCCACGGCCTGTTCTTCGCGCTGGGCGGCTACGCCATCGGCATGTACCTGATGCGCCAGATCGGCCACGACGGCAAGTACGGCAGCGATCTGCCCGACTTCATGGTCTTTCTCGACTGGCACAGCCTGCCGTGGTACTGGAGCGGCACGCAGCATCTCGGCTACGCGCTGCTGCTGGTCGTGCTGGTGCCCGCCGTGGTCGCGTGGGTGTTCGGCTTCTTCACGTTCCGCTCGCGCGTGAAGGGCGTGTATCTGTCGATCATCACGCAGGCCATGACCTTCGCGGCGATGCTGCTGTTCTATCGCAACGAGACCGGCTTCGGCGGCAATAACGGCTTCACCGATTTCAAGCGCATCGCCGGCATGCCGATCACGCATCCGGGCACGCGCACGGTGCTGTTCCTGCTGACCTTCGCCACGCTCGTGCTCGCGTTTCTCGCCACGCGCGCGATCGTCACTTCGAAGCTCGGACGCGTGGTCACCGCCGTGCGCGACGGCGAAACGCGCCTGATGTTCCTCGGCTACAGCCCGCTCGGCTACAAGCTGTTCATCTGGACCGTTTCGGCGATGCTCTGCGGCATCGCGGGCGCGCTCTACGTGCCGCAGGTCGGCATCATCAATCCGAGCGAAATGTCGCCGGGCAACTCGATCGAAATGGCGATCTGGGTGGCCGTGGGCGGACGCGGCACGCTGATCGGCCCGATCATCGGCGCGTTCGCGGTGAACGGCGCGAAGAGCTTCTTCACCGCCTATTTCGCCGAATACTGGCTGTTCTTCCTCGGCCTCATTTTCGTGCTCGTGCCGCTGTTGCTGCCCAACGGCATCATGGGCCTCATCGAACTCGCCGTGCGGCGCATGAAGCTCGCGGCAGGAGGCAAGCGCTCATGAACGGACACATCCTGCTCAACGATCCGCTCAATCACAATCCGTTCGACGAGGAAGGCCTCACGCTCTCGGGCGTCGCCGACATGGGTCACGTGGTCGAGCCCGGCGTGATCGACACCTCGCACGGCACGATTCTGTATCTCGAAGACGTGACCGTGAGCTTCGACGGCTTTCGCGCGCTCAACAAGCTCTCGCTCGAGATCGACGCGGGCGAACTGCGCTGCGTGATCGGGCCGAACGGCGCGGGCAAGACCACGATGATGGACGTCATCACCGGCAAGACCTCGCCCGATTCGGGCAAGGTATTTCTCGGCCAGACGCTCGACCTCACGCGCATGAACGAACCGGCGATCGCGCGCGTGGGCATCGGCCGCAAGTTCCAGAAGCCGACCGTGTTTGAGCAGCATCCCGTGTGGGAAAACCTCGAACTCGCGATGAAGGCCGACAAGGGCTGGTTCGCCACGCTGCGTGCGCGACTCGGGCGCGACGCGCAGGCGAAGATCGAGCAGACGCTCGAAACGATCCGCCTCGAAAGCGACGCGCGCCGGCTCGCGGGCGAGCTCTCGCACGGGCAAAAACAGCGGCTCGAAATCGGCATGCTGCTGATGCAGAAGCCGCAGTTGCTGCTGCTCGACGAACCCGCCGCGGGTATGACCGACGACGAGACGATGGAACTCGCCGCACTGCTCAATCGCCTGCGCGGCAGTTGCTCGATGATGGTGGTCGAGCACGACATGGAATTCGTCGCGGCGCTCGCGGGCGCGACCGGACGCGTGACCGTGATGGCCGAAGGCCGCGTGCTTGCGCACGGCACGCTCGACGAGGTCAAGCGCGACGAAACGGTGATCGAATCGTATCTGGGCCGCTGAGCCTCTCCCAACCGGCCCGAGAAGGGATCGACAAAGCCTCGAAGGCATCGACATGCTCACAATCGAATCGCTGAACCAGTATTACGGCGGCAGCCACATCCTGCGCAACGTCTCGATGACGGTGCCCGAAGGCGAACTCACGGTGCTGCTCGGCCGCAACGGCGTGGGCAAGACCACGCTGCTGCGCTGCCTGATGGGCGTGGTGCCGACGAAGAACGGCAGCATCGCGTGGCGCGATACCGCGCTCACGAAAATGCCCACGCATGCGCGCGTGGCGCACGGCCTCGCGTACGTGCCGCAAGGGCGCGATATCTTTCCGCGTCTCACGGTCGAGGAGAATCTGCTGGTGGGCGCGGCGAGCAAGAAGCGCATGCCCAAGGGCGTGCCCGAGCACATCTACACGCTCTTTCCCGTGCTCAAGGACATGAAGTCACGGCGCGGCGGCGATCTCTCGGGCGGCCAGCAGCAGCAGCTCGCCATCGGCCGCGCGCTGATGAGCGAACCGCAACTGCTGATACTTGACGAGCCGACCGAAGGCATTCAGCCGTCGATCATTCAGGAGATCGGGCGCACGCTGCGCAGGCTCGTCGAGGAGATGAATCTCACCGTGCTGCTGGTCGAGCAGTATTACGACTTCGCGAAGGCCATCGCCGACCGTTACTGGGTGATGAGCCGCGGCGAAATCGTCGCGGGCGGCGCGGGCGCGCAGATGGATGCGGACGGGGTGAGGGAGTTGATTGCGGTCTGAGCCGGTGCCGCAGAGAAGCGCTTACGGAAAAAACTGTGCGGCGCCGGGTGTCGGCTTACCGGGTGTCGGTTTAGATACAAGATCCCACTATCTGGACGTGCGGAACGGATCGATCACCTTGAGTTGACCAAAAATGACTTGACCATCCTGCATGTCTTCGCTGAAGAGCACCTGGCAATTTTCAAGCAAGGCGAAGGCGACGATGCATGCATCGTAGAACCTGAAACCGTAGTGCGCGGCCACACGGCGCGCCTCTTTGTGGACTTCGAGTGTCAAAGGCACGATCTCGCACAACGCCTCCACGTCTGCGAGCAACCCATCGATCTCCGGCCATGCGAGCTGCATTTTCCGGGTCATGACGAGGGTAACTTCATTCATGACCTGAGTGCTGATGACGGGTTTCGAACTCCCCTGCACCAACAGAGCCTCGGCCCGGTCGGCCTTCGTCGCGTCGCTGGAAAAGAGGTAGACAATGACGTTGCTATCGACGGCAAATCGCGTCGATGCATCGGCGGTCATTTACCGCTCCCTCTTTCGTCAAGCGACTCGCGCTCGAACCGGAAGTCGGCGGGCAAACGACCACGATATTTACGAAGGCGCTCGATCCGCTCGGAAGCGGTCGGCGTTTTGCTCACTGAGAACGCTCCCGACTGCATGGCGTAAATCTCGATGTCATCGCCTTCTTTGAGGCCAAGCGCATCGATCACGGCGGCAGGCAGTCGGACAGCAAGGCTATTACCCCATTTTGCGACTTGCATGATTCACCCCGATGGATATACACAGTATAAATTGTATATCTCAGACGGTGTTTTTCAAGCGAAAATCAGGTTCTCATCTACGTCATAGCCGGCGGTCAACGCGACATGCAATCGCTCCTTTCGCGCGGACTGCCAGGCGCCTGATTTTCCCGGGCTGGCGCTTGCCAGCCCGCATGCTATCCTCGCGACCTGTTTCCGCCCTCACACCTTACTGCGCATGTCGCTTCACGAAGATCACGCCGCGCTCGCCAACACCACGCTGCGCCAGGTCGCGCAACCCGAATGGGTCGCGAAGCTCGAACTCGGTTTCGAGCTTCAAAAGGCGCGCACGGCGCTCACGCATCGTCTGCATGTGGGACCGCTGCGCGTGCAACGTCCGCTCTATCCCGAAGGCGACGCGATCTGCCACGCGGTGATCGTGCATCCGCCGGCGGGGATCGCGGGCGGCGACCGTCTCGACATCGACGTGAACGTGGGCGATGGCGCGCACGCCGTGCTCACCACGCCGGGCGCGACCAAGTGGTACAAGTCGAACGGCCGCGTCGCGCGCCAGCGCATCAAGGTGCGCGTGGGCGACGGCGCGAAGCTCGACTGGCTGCCGCAGAACAATCTCGTCTTCGATCACGCGCACGCGGAACTGGACTTCGCGCTCACGCTCGGCGCAGGCGCGACGGCCATCGGCTGGGACGCGACACAACTTGGCCGCCAGGCGGCGGGCGAGCGCTGGTCGGCGGGCATGCTGCGCGCGCTCACGCGCGTCGTGTGCGCGGCCACGCCCGAGGCCGAGGAACAATTGCTCTGGTTCGAGCGCGCGCTAATCGACGCCGCCGATCCGCTGCGTGACGCGCCGCAAGGTCTCGCGGGCTTTCCGGCGTTCGGCGTGCTGTGGGCGATCGGCCCCGCATGCACCGACGCGCTCGCGCAGGATCTCGCCGCCACGCTGCCTTTCGACGATGCGCTGCGCTCGGGCGCGAGCTGCATCGCGCCGGGCGTGCTGCTCGTGCGCGTGGTGGGCCGCTCGATGGAGCCGCTGCAAACCACGCTCGCGCAATGCTGGACGCAACTGCGTCCGTTCGTGCACGGCGTGAAGGCCGCGCCGCTGCGTCTGTGGACGACCTGATCCGCATCGTTCCTGCTTTACATCGCACCATTCTGGTGCTCACTCGCACATCTACGCACAAACTTGCGACATCGAGGCAATGTATCGGTGCACAAACACCGCGCATATGGTGCATTCACGCTTACCCCTTCATTGGCACACACCTTGCTGTGAGCTTGCAGCGAATCGTGCGCGCCGCGCACGAGGCAGCAAGCTGCCCGTAACCTGGCTCCCGTAAGCTGGTCCGCGCCCTTCCCGCGCGCCTGGCCGCTTCGGCTGCGCCACGCGTCCAGACTTGCCCCAACCGAACCAGAACGATGAAGCTCACGCCACGCGAGAAAGACAAGCTCCTGATCTTCACCGCCGCGCTGCTCGCCGAACGGCGCCGCGCGCGCGGCCTCAAGCTCAACTATCCGGAAGCGGTGGCGTTCATCAGCGCCGCGCTGATGGAAGCCGCCCGCGACGGCAAGACCGTCGCCGAGGTCATGCACTACGGCACCACGCTGCTCACGCGCGACGACGTGATGGACGGCGTGCCCGAAATGATCCCCGACATTCAGGTCGAAGCGACCTTCCCCGACGGCACCAAGCTCGTCACCGTCCACCATCCGATTCCCTGAAGGACGCGCCCATGATCCCCGGCGAAATGCTGATCGACGACGGCGAAATCGAACTCAACGTGGGCCGCGAGACGCTCAGCGTGACGGTCGCGAACACGGGCGACCGCCCGGTGCAGATCGGCTCGCACTACCACTTCTACGAAGTGAATGAAGCGCTCGTGTTCGAGCGCGAGGTCACGCGCGGCTTCCGGCTGAACATCGCGGCGGGCACCGCCGTGCGCTTCGAGCCCGGCCAGGAGCGCACCGTCGAACTCGTCGCGCTCGCGGGCGAGCGCGCGGTCTACGGCTTCAACGGCAAGGTGATGGGCCCGCTCTGAGCGGCGCGTCACGCCCCGAATTCATCAGGAATCCGATATGACATTGAAGATCGGCCGCCGCGCCTACGCGGAGATGTTCGGCCCCACGACCGGCGACCGCGTGCGTCTCGCCGACACCGAACTGCTCATCGAGATCGAGCGCGACTACACCGTCTACGGCGACGAAGTGAAGTTCGGCGGCGGCAAGGTGATCCGCGACGGCATGGGCCAGTCGCAGCGCCTGCACGCCGAAGTCGCCGATACGGTCGTGACCAACGCCGTGATCATCGATCACTGGGGCATCGTGAAGGCCGACATCGGCATCAAGGACGGGCGCGTCTGGCGCATCGGCAAGGCGGGCAATCCGGACGTGCAGCCGGGCGTGACGATTCCCATCGGCGCTTCGACCGAAGTGATCGCGGGCGAAGGCCAGATCGTCACGGCGGGCGGCATCGACACGCACATCCACTTCATCAGCCCGCAGCAGATCGACGAGGCGCTCGCGAGCGGCGTGACGACGATGCTCGGCGGCGGCACCGGCCCGGCGACGGGCACCAACGCCACGACCTGCACGCCGGGCCCGTGGCACATGGAACGCATGCTCCAGGCCGCCGACGGCTGGCCGATCAACCTCGGCTTTCTCGGCAAGGGCAACGTAAGCCTGCCCGCGCCCGCCGAAGAACAGATCGCGGCCGGCGCGATCGGCCTGAAGCTGCACGAGGACTGGGGCTCGACGCCCGCGGCCATCGACAACTGCCTGAGCGTCGCCGACGACACCGACACCCAGGTGGCGATCCACACCGACACGCTCAACGAATCGGGCTTCGTGGAAGCAACCGTGGGCGCGTTCAAGGGCCGCACGATCCACACGTATCACACCGAAGGCGCGGGCGGCGGCCACGCGCCCGACATCATCAAGGTCTGCGGCGAGGCGAACGTGCTGCCCTCCTCGACCAATCCCACGCGCCCGTACACCGTCAACACGCTCGACGAACACCTCGACATGCTGATGGTGTGCCATCACCTCGATCCGTCGATTGCCGAAGATATTGCTTTCGCCGAATCGCGCATCCGCCGCGAAACCATCGCCGCCGAAGACATCCTGCACGACCTCGGCGCGCTGTCGATGCTTTCTTCGGATTCCCAGGCAATGGGTCGCGTGGGCGAAGTCATCATCCGCACGTGGCAGACCGCGCACAAGATGAAGGTGCAACGCGGCGCGCTGGCCGAGGACAACGCGCGCAACGACAACTTCCGCGTCAAGCGGTATGTGGCGAAGTACACGATCAATCCGGCGCTCACGCACGGCATCGCGCATGAAGTGGGATCGATCGAGCCGGGCAAATGGGCCGATCTGGTGTTCTGGGACCCGGCGTTCTTCGGCATCAAGCCCTCGCTGATTCTCAAGGGCGGCATGATCGCGCTCGCGCAGATGGGCGACCCGAACGCGTCGATTCCGACACCGCAACCCGTGCATTATCGTGAGATGTTCGGCACGCGCGGACGCGCGCTCACGCAGACCTCGCTCACCTTCGTCTCGCAACTCTCGCTCGACAAAGGCATCGTCGATCGTTATGGTCTGCAAAAGCGCGTGGTCGCGGTGCGCAACTGCCGGAGCGTGACGAAGGCCGACATGATCCACAATGCATGGCAGCCGTCGATCAGCGTCGATCCCGAAACCTACCAGGTGGTCGCGGACGGCCAGTTGCTCACCTGCGAACCCGCCACGGTGCTGCCGATGGCGCAGCGGTATTTTCTGTTCTGATCTGTTCGGGATCCGCGAACAGCAGTCATGAAGTTTGAAGTATTGATATGCGCACGATCGACAAACGACTCAACGCCAAACTCGCGCCCGTGCTGGTCAAGCGCGCGCCCACCCTCACGCTCGCCTACGACGAGCGCTGCAAGAGCCGTCTCGCGGCCAGGCTCGACACGGGCGAGGACGTGGGCGTGGTGCTGCCGCGCGGCACGGTGCTGCGTGACGGCGACATGCTGGTCGCCGACGACGGCGGCCTCGTGCGCGTGATCGCGGCGGCGCAGAGCGTGCTGCGTGTGCGCGCGCACGACCGGCTCACGCTCACGCGCGCGGCGTATCACCTCGGCAATCGCCATACGCCCGTGGAAGTGGGCGTCGACGAACTGAAGCTCGAAGCCGATCCGGTGCTCGAAGACATGCTCAAGCGTCTAGGCGCGCAGGTCGAGCGCGCGGAACTGCCGTTCCAGCCCGAGTCGGGCGCGTATGGCGGCGGGCATCGTCACGGTCACGATGCGACGTTCGCCGAAGACTACGCGCTCGCGCAGCGCGTGTACGACGAGCATCACGGTCACTCGCACGATCACGCACACGATCACGCACACGATCACGCACACGATCACAGCCACGCACACGGCCACGATCATTCGCACGATCACAAACATCCGCACGGCGACGAACACACGCACGACCACGAATGCGGACACGACCACGGTCATTGCGACGGCCACGCGCACGACCACAGCCATGAACATCGCTGAACTCACCGCACTGCTGCATCTCGCGTCGCCGGCGCTGCCGATCGGCGCGTTCAGCTATTCGCAGGGACTCGAAGCGGCGATCGACGCCAGACTGGTCGAAACCGCCGACGACGCCGCGCACTGGATCGCCCACGGCCTCGCCAACGTGCTCGCGCCCGGCGAGTTGCCGTTCCTCGCGCATCAGCTCGAACGCTGGCGCGCGCACGATACGGATAGCGACGCCGACACCATTCAAGCGCTGATCGACGCCAATGCGGAATTCATCGCGAGCCGCGAGTCGGCGGAACTGCGTCGCGAGACCGCGCAGATGGGCTGGTCGCTGCGCCAGCTCTGCGCGCAACTCGAATGGGGCGACGCCGCGCGCCGCGCCACGCTCGATCGCATGACGCCCGTCGCGCAGCCCACCGCGTTTGCCTTCGCGGCTTACGCGCACGATGCGTCCACGGAAGCGACGCTCGCCGCCTACGCGTTCAGCTGGGTCGAGAACCAGACGGCCGCCGCGCTCAAGGCGGTGCCGCTCGGTCAGGTCGCGGGGCAACGCATCGTCGTCGCGCTGCGGCCTGCGATCGCCGACGCCGTGGCGCGCGCGCTCGCCACGCCGCCCGACTCGCTCAACACGTTCGCGCCGCAGCTCGGCATTCTGAGCGCGCGCCATGAATCGCAATACTCGCGGCTGTTTCGTTCCTGAGCGCCGCGCTCTCCTCACTTCGCGTCACTTCGCGTTCGCACTCACACATGAATTCGCCCAACAGTTCGTCCAATAAGCGCACCAAGAAACTACCGCCGCTGCGCGTCGGCGTCGGCGGCCCGGTTGGCTCCGGCAAGACCACGCTGCTCGAAATGCTCTGCAAGGCGATGCGCGAGCGCTACGACCTCGTCGCCATCACCAACGACATCTACACGAAGGAAGATCAGCGCCTGCTGACCGTCGCGGGCGCCCTGCCCGCCGAGCGCATCATGGGCGTGGAAACGGGCGGCTGCCCGCACACGGCGATCCGCGAGGATGCGTCGATCAACCTCGAAGCCGTCGACCAGATGCTCACGCGTTTTCCCGATGCGGACATCGTGTTCATCGAGTCCGGCGGCGACAATCTCGCCGCCACGTTCAGCCCGGAATTGTCGGACCTGACGATCTACGTGATCGACGTGGCCGGCGGCGAGAAGATTCCGCGCAAGGGCGGCCCCGGCATCACGAAGTCGGATCTGCTGGTGATCAACAAGACCGATCTCGCGCCGCTCGTGGGCGCGAATCTCGACATCATGGCCTCCGACGCGCAGAAGATGCGCGGCGAGCGGCCGTTCGTGATGTGCAATCTGAAGGCGCTCGACGGCCTCGATCAGGTGATCGGTTTCATCGAGAAGAAGGGGTTGCTGGTGGGTTGAGCGCGCGGCTCACGATGCGTGCCGGGCGGCGCGTATCGTGAGAACGCGGTGAGTACCTGGTGAGTGCGTCGTTCAGAGATCGAGCGTCGTCGCCGAGGCGCGCTCGGGCAACAGCGTCGTGAGCACGTCGACCGTGCGCGCGGTCGCGCCGCGATGGCGCGAGGCGAAAGCCGACGCCGCCGCGCCCATCGTCACGCGGCGCGACTTGTCCTTGAAGAGTTCGCGCAACACGCGCGCGAGGTCGGCCGGGTCCTGCACCTGCAACGCGCCGCCCGCCGCCACGGCATCGGCCGTCGCCTGCGTGAAGTTGAACACGTGCGGGCCGATCAGCACCGGCGTGCCGACGGCGCACGCCTCGATCAGATTCTGCCCGCCCAGCGGCAACAGACTTCCGCCGATAAACGCGACATCGGCGGCCGCGTAGTACGCGCCCATCTCGCCCATCGAATCGCCGAGCAGCACGTTCACGTCCTGCGGCAAGGCCGGCACATCCGCATGCGCGGTGCCGGTGGACGCCGGCGCCCACTGCGAGCGCCGTTCGAGCTTCAGATTCCTGCGCGCGACCAGCGCGGCCACTTCGTCGAAACGCTGCGGATGACGCGGCACGAGAATCAGCAAGGCGTCAGGCACTTCGAGCGCCGCGAATGCCTGCAACACCAGTTCCTCTTCGCCCTCGCGCGTGCTCGCCGCCACCCACACGGGACGCGCGCCGATCGCGCGTCGCCAGTCGCGGCCGCGCGCGACGAGCGCGGGCGGGCTCGCCATATCGAACTTCAGATTGCCGAGCACGGCCACGTTGCGCGCGCCGAGCGCGGTCAGACGTTCGGCATCAGACGGGCTTTGCGCGAGCACGCGCGTGAAGCCGCCGAACACCTCGCGCGCGCCCGCGCCGAACTTCGCCGCGCGCTTGAACGAACGCGCCGACATACGCGCATTCGTGAGCACGAGCGGCACATCGGCGCGCCTGCATTCGTCGATGAGCGTCGGCCACACCTCGGTTTCCATCACGAGGCCGAGCGACGGCCGCCACGTGTGCAGAAAACGCCGCACCGCGTGCGGCATGTCGTACGGCAGATAGCAGCGCAGCACGCGGTCGCCGAACAGTTGCTCGCCTTGCGCGCGCCCGCCGGGCGTCATGTGCGTGAGCAGGATGCGCGCATCGGGTCGCGCCGCGAGCAGCGCGTCGATGAGCGGCTGCGCCGCGCGCGTCTCGCCGACCGAGACGGCATGCACCCAGATCAGCGGCGTGTCGTCCTCGGGCAGACGGCCGGCCGCAAAACCGAAACGCTCACAGACGTGTTCGCGATAGCCGCGCTCGCGCCGCGAGCGGATGAACAGGCGCAGCACCGCGAGCGGCGCGATCAGCCACCAGGCCGCGCGATAAACCGCCCTCAGCATCGGGCCTCCGCGATCGCAGCCCGCGCGCCCGGCTCAACGTTGAAGTCAGCGCTCAAATCGACGCTCGAATCGACGCTCAAATCGAAGATCAAACCAGTTCCTTGCCCTTGAGACGTTCGAGAATGCCGAGCGGCGCCCATTCCGGATGCACCATGTCCTTCGCCGGCAGGAAGAAGGTCTGTTCCATCATGAACTGGCCGGACATCACGGCGTGCGAGGTGTGATCGGAGAAACACACCCAGACGCTGCCCGGCGGAAAGTTGATGGTCTGCTGCGGGCTCGACTTCTGATAGTCGAGATCGGCCTTCATGCCGTCGTGCAGATTGAGCATCAGATGGTCGTACTCGCTGCGCGGCGACTTGGTGATGTGCAGCAGATTCTGCAGCCACGCCGAGCCCGGAAACTGCGGCTTGATGTTCGGCAGGAAGCGTTTGGCCATGTCCTCGAACGGCTCGCCCACGCGCCACACGCGCGGCACGCCGTTCGGATTCACGTTGGTGAAGACGCGCAGGATGCGCTCGCCGTAGTTCGGGCGCGACGGGAACGCATCGACGTGCAGACGCGAATCGTCCTTGCGCCACGAAGTCTCGCGCGTTTCCACCTGATGCAGACGCAGACTCGTGGGCGCCACACGCAGCTTGCCCGTGTACTCGGGAAAGAGACCGTCGACGAGCGAACGCGCGCACGCCTGATAACGCGCGATCAGCGCGCGCACGGCCGACTGCGTGACGGTGTCGCCAAGCACGCCATGCAGCGCGCCGCCGTTCGGATCGAGACTGATGTTCTTGCGCTTCGGATCGGCGATGGCCGGATCGAGCAGCGCGCGCTCGCCGCCTTCGACCGCGAATTCGAGCTTCGGAAAGTACAGCACCTTGCCCTGCTCGACGGCATCGAGCAGCGTCTCTCGCGGCATCGCGAGGCCGTTGCCCTGCCAGTCGGCGGAAGTGATTTCGATGATCTGGGATTCTTTCATGGTCGCCCCTGCAAGCGATTGGATCTGGTTGCCCGGCCTGTGCGTGGTGCGCGGCGTGCGTGATATCGACGCGATCGACAATATCGTCGGCACGTTCGCGGCCCGGCCCGAAGTGGCGCGCGGCGAGCGTTATCTTGCCGCACGCGCCGCTCCTTATACCCCGCGGGCCGCGCGGCGCGCTTTGATGCGACGCAGTCTGTCAGAGATTGCCCTTCGCGCTTCCGGCGCCCTGGCCGTCACAGCAGCCCGAAACCGGCCAGCGCGCTCTTGACCTGCGCGAGCGTGGGCGGCTGCCCGGCGGTGCCGAGATTGACGACGTTCGGCGACCAATAGCCGCCGGTGCGCCAGGCGGTCGCGAAATTGTACAACTCGACGGTCGGCCGCTTCAGCGCCGCCGCGATGTGCACGAGCCCCGTGTCCACGCCGACCGTGGCCGCCGCGCCGTCGATCAGGCCGACCACGGCGGGCAGCGAGAGCTTGGGCGGCACGATGGCCGCCTCGCCGAACTCG
>NZ_JAAGPN010000358.1:0-6436 GCF_017104805.1 Paraburkholderia sp. Ac-20347
TTCGTGATGGAGCGTGCTCGCTGCGCGGCCCGAGAGCGTGCCGCCCGCATGCGGCAGCAGATGCGCGCGCCGCGCGACCGCCGCGAGATTGATCGGCCGCAGGAACACGTGCTGACGGCGCGGTTCCTTGCCGCGCGCGCGATTGGGCGCCCGGCCGTGCTTGGCGGCGACCACCGCGCAGAATTCCGTGAAGAACTCGTCGGCCAGATCGTGCAGCGCGTGCTCCATCTGGCGCGGCGGCAATTCGCCGAGCGGCCCGGTCAGCGTCGCCCACACCGAATAATCGATACGCGTGCTCGGCGGCTTGCCCGCGGCCACCTCCTCCTCGCGCAGCGCCACGTCGATCTGGCCGCGCATCGAACCGATGCCCTCGGCGCGCGCGCGAAAACTCAGCACGCGGCGCGGCGTGAGCGGCACCGTGGCCACGTCGCTGGCGATATGCGCGCGCACTTCATAGCGCGCGCGCAGCGGCCCGAGCGGCACCGTCAGCGTGAGCGCGTACTCGCCCGCGCCCAGTCGCCGGAACATTTCGCAATGCTCGAGACTCGCGCGCACCAGCGCAGCGTCCTGCAGCGCCTGCCAGACGGCAAGCGGCTCGAGCGGAATCCTCAGTGCGTCGTTCAGTTCCATGGCGGCTCCCCGGTCGCGTTTCGAGAAGGTCGTAGGTCGTAATCGTGTGTGTCGTAGTCGGTATCCGTGCGCGGATCAGGAAGTCTGGTCGATGCGGTCGACGCGTTCGGCGTCGAAGGCCAGATAGCCCGCGATCTCGCGCACGGGGTCGTGCGGCGCTTCGTAACTCCAGGCGGCGTCGTCGATGCGTCCGTCTTCGGTGCGCAGGTGGTAGTAGACCGCCTCGCCCTTGTGCGGGCACGCGCTCGTGCGCACGGAACGTTCGAGGCGCGCCATGTTCACGTCGGCGCGCGGGAAATACCAGGTATCGACGGCGCCGGGTTCCGAGAGCGTGAGCGCGGCCAGCGTGTCGGCGATCGTGATGCCGCCGTGTATCACGCGCACGCGATGACGATTTACGACGATCTCGATGCGATGGCCGGCATCCGGTTCGACCGTCATGGTCCGCTCCCTGATCGATGGGCGGCGCAGCCGGTGCGGCGCGCGGCCTCTTCCGGCATCGCGTGCCGGTCGTTGTGGATGGCTTCAGGCTCCCTGGGGGCTCGCGGCGCGGCGGGCCCGTCACTTCATTATCGGCGAAACTTCGCGCGCTTGCGCGACTTCCCGCGCAGGGCGGCCGCCGCGCTGCGTCGGCTGGCGCACACTGGCCTGGCGTCGGCGCAACAGCGGCGCGCTTCTCACACGTGCTTCATGCGTGCTTCCTGCGCGCGGTCGGGCACGATGCACCCGAAACGAACGCAAAACCCGAACGCAAGACGGCCCGCGCCTTTCCCGCGCGGGCCGTCTTGCAACACGCTGCAAGAGCGCCGGCGGACTACCCCGCGCGCTACCAGACGAACGCGGCGCGCGCGCTGCCGTTCGAGCCAACAGTCACCGTGCTGGTCTTCTCGACGCCGTTATGGCTCGCGTGCACCGTATAGCGGCCCGGGCGCACCCGCACCAGCATGTACGGCCCGCGCGACGTGGTGTCGAGCACGCTCGCGCCATGGGCGTTCGTGAGCTGCACGCGCACGTCGGCGAGGAACTCGGCGTTGCGGCCCGTGAAGCGCAGCGACAGCGGCCACGAGCGTTGCGCCGCCTGCAGCGCCTTCGACTCGTCTTGACCGACGCCGCCCGAGACATACGAGACGTCGCCTTGCTGCTGCACTTGCGGCATGCCGCCGCCATTGGTGTTGCCGGCGCTCGAATCGTCGGACGACGAGCCGCCGACCGTGGCGTTGCCCTGCGTGCCGTTCATGTCGGACGAGCCCGCGTTGCCGCCTGGCGGCATGGCTTGCTGCGCTGCCGCATTGCCCGCGTAGCCGAGTGCCAGGGTGGCCGCGAGCGCGGCGGCCGACAGGACGGGGCGTGCGTTTCGGAACATCTTCATCGTGACGACTCCTTGGAAGTTTCTCCGGTATGGCGGATAGCGCAAGGCGCGTGCCCATGAGAACAGGTATAGGAGATCGGCCGATGACATGCCGCCGTCTGTGCACAAAACGCGCACAAACCGCGCGCACAAAAGAAAACTGCCGCCGGGCACAAGCCCCGGCGGCAGTGGAAAAGCGGTCCGGCAATCCCGGTAGACGAAGCGTAAAGCGCGTCGGACCGCTGGAGCGAATCGTGACGACGGTTGCCGCGCCTAGCCGAGATCGACCGGCACGAAGATCTGCGCGTCGTCGCGCTGGATCAGCAGCGCGATGCTGTTGCCCGCCTGCGCGATCATCTGCTTGAGCTGTTCGGCGCTGCCAACCGGACGGCCGTTCACGGCAAGGATCACGTCGCCGGGCTGGATGCCCGCGTTTTCCGCCGCGCCGCCCGCCTGCTCGACGAGCAGGCCGTGATCGACCGAATCGTTGCTCTTCTCTTCCGGCGTCAGCGGACGCACGGCCACGCCCAGGCGCCCCTGCATCTGCGACTGCGGCGTATCGTTCGACGCCACCTTGGCGTCGGAGAGCGTGCCGATGGTCGCGTTCAGATCCTTGGTGGTCTTGTCGCGCCAGATCTGGACGTCGGCCTTGGTGCCCGGCTTCATGCCCGCGATCAGCGACGGCAGGTCCGACGAATCGCCGATCTGCTCGCCGTTCACCGCCACGATCACGTCCCCCGGCTTCAGACCCGCCTTGGCGGCCGGACCGTTCGCGTCCACCGAGCTGACGAGCGCGCCGTGCGGCTTGTCCATGCCGAACGAATTGGCGAGCGTCTGGTTCATCGACTGCACCGCGACGCCGAGACGTCCGCGACTCACGTGGCCGGTCTTGACGAGGTCGTCCTTGACCTTCATCGCTTCGGTGATCGGGATCGCGAACGACAGGCCCTGGAAGCCGCCCGTCTGCGAATAGATCATCGAGTTGATGCCGATGACTTCGCCCTGCAGATTGAACAGCGGGCCGCCCGAATTACCGGGGTTCACCGGCACGTCGGTCTGGATGAACGGCGTGTAGTTCTCGTCCGGCAGCGAGCGCGATTTCGCGCTGATGATGCCCGAGGTCACGGTGTTGTCGAAGCCGTACGGCGAGCCGATCGCCACCACCCACTGGCCGACCTTGCTCTGGCGCGGATCGCCGATCTTCACGGTCGGCAGATCCTTCGCGTCGATCTTGAGCACGGCCACGTCGGACTGCTTGTCCGCGCCCACGACCTTCGCCTTGAATTCGCGCTTGTCGGTGAGCTTGACCGTCACCACGTTCGCGCCGTCCACGACGTGCGCGTTGGTGAGGATGTAGCCGTCCTGGCTGATGATGAAGCCCGAACCGAGGCTCGTGCTCGGCGTGTCGGGCTGCGCACCGCCGCTGCCGTCGCCGCCCATGCCGGGCATGCCGCCGTAGAAGTGCTTGAAGAACTGATAGAACGGATCGCTCGGATCGATCGGCAGTTGCTGCGCGCCGCCACCGGCGCCGCCGCGCATCGCCGTCTGCTTGACGACGTGCTTCGCGCTGATGTTCACGACCGCCGGACCGTAGGTTTCGACGAGGCCCGAGAAGTCGGGAATGCCGGTCTTGGCCGCGGCCTCGGCGGGCATCATCGCGGCCTGTGCCGGCGTGATGACCTGCGGCGGCGGCACGTCGCGGCGACCGGCAACGTAACCGGCCGACAACGCAACGGCCACGGCGATCGCCACGGCACTACGGGTAAAGACTTTGGTATTCATAGCGGACTCCTTGCGCGGGATGCTGTCACGACGTAACGAAGATTAAGCGGCGTCGCTTAAAGGAGTCTTAATTTGGGAACTAATGCGCAAAGCCCCGTCCAGAGGGGCTTTGCGGGCGCACGAGGCGAATAGGGGGCCCATTGAAAGCTCGATTAAAGCTTCGACATCACGTCGATGCGCGATGATTCAAACGCGCTCGCGCGATCCTTGCGCGCGCATCGATCGGAGGAAAGCGGGCCGACGCGCGGCATGCAGCCCGCGCGCCCGATCAGAAGCGCAGATCGACCTGCAAACCACCCGACGGCGAGTCGCCGAGCGAGATGGTCGCGCCGTGCTGATCGGCGATCCGCCGGACGATCGCGAGGCCGAGGCCGGTGCCCGCCACATCGGTGCGCGCGCGGTTCGCGCCCGCGCCCACGCGATAGAAACGGTCGAACACGCGCGCGCGTTCGTCGACCGGAATGCCCGGCCCGCTATCCGCGATCCGCACGAGCGGATGGCCGTCGTCGAGCAGCAGGCTCACATCGACGCGGCCGCCCGCGGGCGTGTACTTCGTGGCGTTGTCGAGCAGATTGTTGAACATCACGCGCAGCGCGTCGGCGTCGCCGTCGACGTGCGCATCGGCGCTTTCCTCGATGCCGAGATCCACGCCGCGCTGCTGCGCGAGCGGCGCGTAGTTGAGCACGCAGTCGTCGAGCAAGGCGTGCAGATCGACGCTGCGCGCACGCGCATGGCCGTCCGGTTCCGAGCGCGCGAGCGCGAGCAGTTGCTCCGCGAGACGCGTCGCGCGCGTGACGCCCGCCTGCAGATCGCCGAGCGCTTCGCGGCGCGCGTCGTCGTCCTTTGCGCGCGCAACCAGTTGCGCCTGAATCTGCACGGCGGCGAGCGGCGTGCGCAGTTCGTGCGCGGCATCGGCGACGAAGGCCTTCTGCGTGTCGAGCGCGTGCGCGAGCCGTTCGAGCAGCGCGTTGAGCGCATGCACGAGCGGCATCACTTCGCGCGGCAGACGCTCCTCGGGCAGCGGATCGAGCGCCTCGGGATGACGCGTGTCGAGCGCGCGCGCGACGCGCGACAGCGGCTTGAGGCCGCGCCCCACCACCATCCACACGGCGAGCCCGAGAAACGGCAGCAGCACGATCAGCGGCCAGAGCGTGCGCAGCGCGACGTTCGCCGCGAGCCGGTTGCGCACCGACACGGGCTGCGCGAGCTGCACGACGTTGTCGCCGACGATCGCGCCGTAGACGCGCCAGTCGCCGCGATCGGTCTTCTCGGTCGAGAAGCCGAGCTCCGCGCGCGGCGCGAGCGGCGCGCGCGGATGCGAGTAGTACATCAGCACGCCGTTGCGATTCCAGATCTGCAGGACGATGCCTTCGGTGCCGGTATCGCGCGACGACAGAATCTCGTTGAAGGGCTCGGACGGCAGCGCCGAGGCGATTTCCTGAAGCTGGTAATCGAACAGTTCGTTGGCTTCCGCGAGCGCCTGGCGGTAGATCAGCCAGCCCGCGAGGCTCACGCCCGCGACCACGATCGCGAGCAGCCAGAACAGCAGTTGTCGTCGAATCGAACTCATTGGTGCGCGTTCGTCCTCACGCGTCTTTCGCGATCATGTAGCCGAGGCCGCGCACGTTGCGGATGAGATCGGCGCCGAGTTTCTTGCGCAGCGCGTGGATGTAGACCTCGACCGTGTTGCTGCCGATTTCCTCGCCCCAGCCGTACATCTTCTCTTCGAGCTGGCTTTTCGAGAGCACCGCGCCGGGCCGCGCGAGCAGCGCTTCGAGCAACGCGAATTCGCGCGCCGACAGCGCCACGGGCGTGCCGTCCTGCGTGACCTGGTGCGAGGCCGGATCGAGCGTGATCGAACCGTGTCGGATGGTGGATTCGCTGCGGCCCGACTGACGGCGGATCAGCGCACGCATGCGCGCGCCGAGTTCGTCGAGATCGAAGGGCTTGATGAGGTAATCGTCGGCGCCGGCGTCGAGCCCTTTCACGCGGTCGGCGATGGCGTCGCGCGCCGTGAGGATCAGCACCGGCAGCGCCGTGCCGCGCGCGCGCAGCGTGCGCAGGACGTCGAGGCCGTCGCGCTTGGGCAGCCCGAGATCGAGCAGCATCAGGTCGTAGCTTTCGCCACTTGCGGCCGAGAGCGCGGCTTCGCCGTCCTCGACCCAATCGACCGCAAAGCCCTCGCCGCGCAGCGCCTTGCGCACGCCCTCGGCGATCATGCGGTCATCTTCGACTAGCAGTATGCGCATCGTAGTGAGATAACGAAGCGGCGCGCGTGGCGCCGCGTTGCAGGATAACGATGGTGCATTCTAGCGCGGCGCCGACAGCACCACGCCGATGTGGCGTGCGAATGGGTCGCGCTGCGCGCTCAAAGATTCGCACGCGCGATCTGCTTGCATCTCGCCTGCTTCGTCATTACTTCTCGATGACATGCGTCCGTATCGCGTTTTTATTGCGCCTTTCGTCCCTGCTTTCATCACTTTTGTCGCCGATGATGCGCGCGCACCGCACGAGGTCTTTACAATGGGCGCTTTTGCGGCGCGCGGCGCCGCGATGCTGACGCGCCTTTCAGCCGGCTTTGCGCCCGACCGCGAAGCCCGGGCGATCCGCGTGCGCATCGCCACCGCTTCGCGCCCCTGAATCCGCGTCCGCGCGCAAGCCGGCGAAGCCGCCCTC
>NZ_JAAGPN010000359.1:0-6351 GCF_017104805.1 Paraburkholderia sp. Ac-20347
TTTCGTAGCCGCCCGGATTCGCCGGATCGGGCATCGTCCAGGTTTTCGCGCGCAGCAGGCTGCCGTAGAGCGAGACCGTGCCTTCGCCGCGTCCGCTCGTCACCACCGAGACGAGCGTGCTCGCCGTGTCGTCGCGCGCTCGCGCGGGCACGGCCTGGAGCGCGGCGAGCAGTTCGCTGACGCGCACGCGGCGTTCGGGCCGCAGCGCGTAAAGATCGAGCAGCCACGCGGGCGCCTTGCGCGCGCGCCAGTACTGGCGCCAGCCCGCCGGATCGAGTTCGAGACGATGCGGCTCGAAGAACAGTCCGCACGATTGCACGAGCGCGCGATCGCGGTCGATGTGGCCGCCGGTCATGCAGCAGTAGACTTCTTCGCGGTCATGGCCGTCGCACTGGTAATCGGGCGCGGCGATCTGGCGGTCGACGAGATAGGCGTAGACGAACAGTTTCCAGACGCTGCCGAGCGGCGTTTCGAGCGTGGCCGGCAGCGGTTCGCCAGAGCCTTGCGCGGCGGTGTCGCTGGCGGGATCGAGCGTCCACAGGCGCGTGCCTGTGCCGTCGCGCTGCCATGCGAAACGCAGCGCCGATGCGCGTGTGCTCGCCGTCGTGCTCGCCGTCGTTGTCGACTTCGCATCGCTTGCCTTGCTCTCGGCGTTCGATGCATTCGCAACGTTCGCAGCCAGCGCCGCTTGCGGCGCACAGGCCGCAAGCGTGAGCGCGACTGCCGCGCTCCAGCCGACGATACGCGCTTTCACCTGACGCCTCACTCGACGCGCAGCGTGACCATACGGTCGCTGCGGCCGCCTTCGTACGCCTTCTGTTCGGGCTGATACATGCGGAAGTAGCGCGCGGGCGGCAGCGTGAACGTGCCCGGCAACGCGAAGCGCACGAGCTGACGCAGCGCGACCGGCTTGTCGAGCAACGGCACCGGCTGGTGATAACTGAGATCGCCCATTTCGTAGCTCGCCGCGCGTGCGAACGGCTGCGGACCGCTGCCGCCCTCGCCCGGACCCGGCAGACCGTCGATGCTCACACCCCAGCTCGTCGCTTCCACCGAACCGCCCGGCGGCAGCGGCACGTCGAGCAGACCGTAATTCAGCGCGCCGTTGCCTTGCGGCGTGAGCGTGACTTCGTCGACGTAGAGCGCGTTGCTGTCGATCGCGTCGCCGGATTTCACGCGATGCGCGGCGAACGTGAAGTGACCTGCTTCTTTCTCAGCGTCGCTCGTCGGCTTGATCGGATCGAGTCGATACAGCGTGCGTTCGAGCTTCACCGGCAAGCGGCTCGCCTGCGCCGCGCGGCTGCGATACGAAACCAGCGCCGTCGCGTCCGGCCGCGCGCCGCCGACATCGAGCGAAACCGGCAGCGCCGCGCCCGTCCAGTTCCAGACGCTCGCGCCCGTCGGCGTGGTCGCGCGGGTCCAGTCGCTGCCTTGCAGCGTCGGCAACGGCTGCTGCGTGTCGCCGACGCGCGAGCCGGCCATCGCCTTGCGCAGCCACAGCAGCGTGAGCGCGCGATCGACGGTCGGATAGTTCGCGCTGCTGCGCTGAAGTACGGCGTTCGCGTCGACCGGCGTGCCCGCGTCGCCGGCCATCGCCAGCAGACTCTGGATCAGCGGCGTCGGGTTGTCCATCAACGAGGCGCGGGCGCGCGCGGCGAGCGTGTCGAAACCTTCGGGCAAGCTCGCGTTGGTGACGCGTGCCGTGTAAGCCGTCAAAACCACGGCCGCCTGCAGGCCGCGCGCCGAATCGGGCGCGGCGAACACGAGACTGTCTTCGGGCGCATAGGCGACGCTCGCCGATTGTTTGGCATCCTGATCGAACATCGACGAGGTCTGTTGCGCAAGCTGACCCGCCACGCCCGCGACCGGCGTCGCGACCGGCTGGCCCATCTGCTGCAACAGCCAGAGCGCGAGCGCGCGATGCAGCAGCGGCTCCTTCGCGCCGTTGTCGCGATAGACGTCGAGCGCGTGCTGCCAGTTGCTGTCCGGCAGCGTGATGCCGACACTGCGGCTTGCGAGCCAATCCGCGTAATACGCATACGCCGTGATGAACGCGCTGCCGCCCGTAGTATCGCCCCACCAGCCGAACGCGCCGTTGATGCCCGCGAGTTGCGCGAGACGCTGACGTTGATTGCGCAGACGCGCTTCGATGCCCTGCGTGGCGCTCTGCGGACTCGCCGCATCGGCGTCGCGACCGAGCGCATCGTGTGCAAGCGCGAGCGGAATCAGGCGACTCGACGTTTGTTCGGCGCAACCGTACGGATAGTCGATGAGGTCGTCGGCGACGCGCGCGAACTGGCTCGTGCCGTTCGAGACGAGACGCACGCGCACGTCCTGCGCGTCCGGCGCGAGCGCGAGCGGTTTCGGATTCGTGTCGAGCGTGACCGGCACCTCGCGCAGATCGAGCCAACCCGGCGCACCGAGCTTCACCGAGGTCTGCAGGCGATCGACCGGCTTGCCGTTCACGCTCAGGCTCGCATCGACGAGACCCGGCGTGAGCGTCGTGCGCGGCAGCGCCAGATAGTTCGCGCCAGGCTTGAGCGTGACCTTGCGATCGAGCGCGAGACCCGCGCCGTTCACGGTCCATTGCGCGTCGACGTCGGCGTTGCCCTGATTGAACGCGAGCATGTCGATCACCGGCTGATCGCCGCTGCGGAAACTCGCGGGGCCGCTCCACTTCAGATAGAGCGCCTTGTCCGAGCGCACGTACGCGGTGCGCTGTCCCACGGTGCCGTCGGCGGCAATCGCGCGCACGGTGATGCGCCAGCGCGCGAGCGCGTCGGGCATCTTGAACGTCATGCGTGCGTGACCGTTCGCATCGGTTTGCAGATCGCCCTGCCACGCGGCCGTGTCGATGTCGTCGCGACGCGGGCGTTCGAGCACCTTCACGCCGCGCTCGTTGTACTGACCGCGCTGCGGACCGCCAGGCGCGCCGCGCATCGCCGACACCGCGAGGTCGTAGGTGATGAACGAGAGACTCGAGGTCGTGCGCACGTTGTTGCGGCGCGGATGATAGAAGAAGTCGACAATATCCGGCGCGATTTCCGGCTGCAGCACGTAGACCATTTCGTCGACCACGCTCACGGTCAGATGCGCGGGCAGCGGCTTGCCGCCCAGCGTGCTGCCGAGATCGAGCGTGACGGTTTCGCCCGGCGCGTAGACCGGTTTGTCGCTCTTCACCGCGAGGTCGATCGACGGCTTGGCAACCACGATGCCTGCGTTCTGGAACACGTATTCGCCGTCGTGCACGTAGAGCACCGAGAACGTCATGTTCGGCGCGAACTCGGGACCGACCTTGATGCGCGCCTTCCATTGCGTCGGCGCGACGCGCGTGAGGCTCAGCCAATCCGCGCCGGCCGAAAGCAGCGCGCGCGCTTCGACGCTGTCACGTTCGAGCGTGAGCAATGCGTCGTCGACGGCGTACGGGAACGTGATGAGCGCCTCGGCCGTATCGCCGATGCGATAGCGGTCGCGATCGAACACGATCTCGACGCTGCCCGGAATCGCCTTGAGGCCATCGCCCGCGACCCAATGGCTCGACGCCGCGAGCAGATTGCCGGCGTCGTCCTTCACGGAGAGCATGTACGAACCAGGCTCGGCGAATTCGAGCGGGAAGCTCACGCGGCCATCGGCGCCCGCGGCGGGCAGCGAGCCTTGCGCTTTGGTCTGCGATTCGAGGCGCAGCCATTCCCACTTCGCGGGCTTGTGCGCGGTGGCGTTGGCATTCGCGTTCGTCGCGGTCGTGCTTGTGCTGGAATTCGCGAGCGCCGCAAGCGTGAACGTCACCCGCTCGTGCGGCTGCGAAAACGACTTCGCCGTGGTCAGGCGATAAGGCGTCGCGCCGCGCGCGATCAGCACTTCGCGCGTCACGCGCACGCGATACGCGGCGCCGTCCTGCGCGAACAGCGTGAGCGCGTAACGGCTCGGGTCTTTCGCAGCGGGCAGCGTGAGCGTGACGTCGCCATTGCTGTCGGTTTCCAGTTCCTGCTGTTCGAGCTTCACCGGAAAGAGACCGGCGTAACGCAATTCGCCATCGACGATCGCGACTTTCTGCGCGCGCAGCGTCACCGACACCTTGCCGTTCTTCACCGGCTTGCCATCCGGATAGCGCAGCGAAATCTTGCCCTTGGGCGTGTCGCCGGTCGCGTAGTCCGGCTTGTCCATCGTGAGGTTGACGTCGAAGTGCGGCTTCACGTATTCAGCCACGCGGAACGCGCCGCCATAGCTGTCGCCGTTGTAGTCGAAGCGCAGCGTGTAGCCGCCGCCTTGCGCCGTGGACGGCAGCGTGAACGTGGCCTCGCCGCCCGTTTCCGAGGCGAAGTCGACGTTGCGCGTGGCAATCGGCGCGCCGTTCGGATCGAGCACGTCGAGCTTGAGTTGCGCGGGCGCGGCGGGCGTCGACTGATTCGCGCTCTGGAACGTGCGGCCGATGAACTTCACATGCACCGCGTCGCCGGGGCGATAAAGCGGACGGTCGGTGACCGCGTAGATCTTGGTGTTGTAGATCTCGCTGTCGTAATAGAAGTTTTCCGATACGAACACGCCGCCTTGCGGATCGCTGCCGATCACATAGCTGCGCTCCGGCGAAACGTGCTGGAGCACGAGCGCGCCGTCCGCGCCCGTTGCGCCGCTTTGCAGCACGCCCACGCCGTCGGTCCAGCTCACATCGGTATTGGCCACGGGCTTGCCGTTGTCGCGGCGCGCGGTCCACACCAGCATGCCGCTCGACGCGGCCTTCACGACGGCCACCGTATCGGACACGAACAGCAGCGTATGCGCGCGGTAATTGCCGATGATCGCCTCGACGAGATAAAGGCCCGGCGGCAGCTTGCCGACCGGAATCATCACGTTGCCCGACGACGCCTCGATAAAATTGCTGCTGCTCCCCGCGAGATTCACGCCCTTCGGCGGCTGAATGGTCTTCGCGTTCCAGATCGGATAGCGGAAGCGCGCGACGAGATCGTAGCCGCGCAGCGGCGCGAAATGCGACTGCGGTTCGAAATGCGTCGGTGCGCCGGTCTGATCGCCGAGCTTGAATTCGGGCTTCGCTTCGGTCACCTTCGTGCGCGTCGCGAACGACAACACACGTTGCCATGCACGGCGCGCGTCGCTGACCCAGCGATCCCACAGATACGCGAGCGTGTTCGCGAGACCTTCGCCCTGGTAATTCGGCTTGATATTCAGGCGATGCAGATTCTTCTGCGCCTTGAGGAATTCGAGCGGCTTCGGCACCTTGTAGACGACGACGTCCGCGCCGCCATACGCTTCGAGTTCCGACTGGAATTCGCGGCCCGGCGCTTCCAGACGCACCTGCGCCTCCTGATTGCTGCCGTAGCTCGCATCGGACAGCAGGAAGAACGGCTGGCCGCGCACGACCTGGCTGTCGTAGCCGCTGGACGTCGGTGCGCCGAGCGTAGGATTCGCATCGATATTCTGCTGCGCGGCGTTCGCGCCATCGCTGTCGTCGGCCCAGGCGGGCATCGCGCTCATGCCGACACACACGGCGAGCAATACGGAAAAAACAGAGCGTGCGAACACGCGGGCGAGCAGACGTTGCATGGCGGCACTCATGGCGTCAGAAACGCGAAACGAAACACACCGACGAAATTCGGATTGCCGTCGAACGGCTGCCAGCGGGAATCTTTCCATTGCATCAGGTCGGAAACGGCCACGGCGCGCAGACCGCTGTCGGTCGGCGTAACGGTGCCCGTGTGATAAGCGATGTAGCGGTCGAGCCAGATCATCAGATGCTGGTCGTCGCCTTGATCGAAGAACAGCAGATCGCCCGGCAGCGCCTGATTGACGTCGCGCGAAACGAAGCGGCTGTTGCGTTGCACGAGCGCGATGGCCGATGCGTACGCGCCGACGCTGCCGTCGATGCGCGTCCAGCGGTTCGCGAGCGCGCGTTGCTGCGCGTTCAATTGCAGTTCGGGCGGCAAGCGGCTCGCGTCGGCGGCGCTGTTCATGCCGTTGGCCTTGAGCCAGCGCGCGTCGTGTTCGCGCAGCGCTTCCATGGCAGCAAAGCGCACGAGTCCCGCGCAATCGCGTTGCGTCCAGCGCGGCGTGGGGCCGCTGCGCATCTGCTGATCGACGATGCGCACGAACCACGCGCGAAACACCGCCGACTGCTCGGGCGTGAGCGCGTCGGGATCGGGCGCGGCCTGAGTCGGCATGAGTGCGTGCGCGGACTGCGCGAGCGCGGCGGCAAGCAGCGTCGCGCTCGCAGCCGCCCAGCGCACGAGGAACTCGCGGCGGCTCGTCATTCGCCGCTCGTGCCGGGTTGCGCCGGTTGATCGGCGGCGTTGTCGGCGCCTTCGTCTGCGCTACTTCCGGCATCGCTTTGCGCGGCGC
>NZ_JAAGPN010000360.1:0-6284 GCF_017104805.1 Paraburkholderia sp. Ac-20347
TAACACGCGTCGCGCCGCCTCGGCATGCGCGCGCTCTTCGTCCACCCGCAGATCGAGGCCGCCACGGCCAACGGCCGCGCCGCGCGCGCGCTGATCGAGGAACTGCGCGAGCGTCTCGTCGACGTGGTGACGGCCGCGAGCGCCGACGACGCCGTCGCCGTGATCGGCGCCGATCCGGGCGTGCAGTGTCTGCTGCTCGACTGGGAACTCGGCACGGCCGCCGGCGATGCCGACGCCGGTTCGCACACCAACTCGCACGTCGCCGCGCGCGCCGTGCTCGATGCGCTGCGCGCACGCAGCGCGACGCTGCCCGTGTTCCTGCTCGCCGATCGCACGAGCGCGGCCGGCGTGCCCGTCGAAGCGATGCGCCAGGCCGACGACTTCATCTGGATGCTCGAAGACACCACGTCGTTCATCGGCGGGCGCGTCGTCGCGGCCATCGAGCGTTACCGCGAAACCGTGCTGCCGCCGATGTTCGGCGCGCTCGCGCGCTTCTCGAGCGTCTACGAATATTCGTGGCACACGCCGGGCCACACGGGCGGCACGGCCTTCCTCAAGTCGACGGTCGGGCGCGCGTTCTTCGCGTTCTTCGGCGAGCAGCTGTTCCGCTCCGACCTGTCGATCTCGGTGGGCGAGCTGGGTTCGCTGCTCGATCACAGCGGGCCGATCGGCGCGAGCGAGAAGTACGCCGCGCGCGTGTTCGGCGCGCATCGCAGCTATCACGTGACCAACGGTTCGTCGACCTCGAACCGCGTGATCGTGATGGCGAGCGTGACGCGCAACGAAGTCGCGCTGTGCGACCGCAATTGCCACAAGTCCGTCGAGCACGCGATGACGCTCGCGGGCGCGATTCCCACGTATCTTCTGCCGTCGCGCAACCGTTACGGCATCATCGGGCCGATCATGCCCGAGCGGCTCACGAAGGCCGCGATTCGGCTCGCCATCGAGCAGAATCCGCTGGTGAAGGGGCGTCCCGAGGTGAAGCCGAAGCCGGTGCACGCGCTTATCACCAATTCGACTTACGACGGCCTCTGCTACAACATCGCGCGCGTGGAAGCGCTGCTCGGCGAGAGCGTGGACCGCCTGCATTTCGACGAAGCGTGGTACGGCTACGCGCGTTTCAATCCGCTCTATCGCGAGCGCTTCGCGATGCACGGCGACCCCGTCGAGCACGACGCGAGCCGCCCCACCATATTCGCCACGCAATCGACGCACAAGCTGCTCGCCGCGCTCTCGCAGGCCTCGTTCATCCACGTGCGCAACGGGCGCAACGCGATCGGCCACGCGCGCTTCAACGAATCGTTCATGATGCACGCGTCGACCTCGCCGCAATACGCGATCATCGCGTCGAACGACGTGAGCGCCGCGATGATGGACGGCCCAGGCGGCATCGCGCTGACGACCGACGCGATGCGCGAGGCGATCGGCTTTCGTCAGATGCTCGCGCGTCTCGCCGCCGGTTTCGACGATCGCGACGACTGGTTCTTCCACGTCTGGCAGCCCGGCTCCGTGGTGGACCGGCAGAGCGCGCGCCGCTACGCCTTTCACGACGCGCCCGAAGCGCTGCTGTTGCAGGATCCGTCGTGCTGGGTGCTGCATCCTGAGGACGACTGGCACGGTTTCGGCCGCATCGAGGACGGCTATTGCATGCTCGATCCGATCAAGGTGTCGATCGTGACGCCGGGCGTGGCGCCGCACGGCGGGCTGTTGCCGGTCGGCATTCCGGCCAGCGTGGTGACGGCGTATCTGGATCGCCAGGGCGTGGTGGTCGAAAAGACCGCGGACTTCACGATCCTGTTCCTGTTCTCGATCGGCGTGACCAAAGGCAAGTGGGGCACGCTCGTGAACACGCTGCTCGATTTCAAACGCGACTACGACGCGAACGCGCCGCTCGAACACGTCCTGCCCGAACTCGTCGAACAGCATCCGCAGCGCTATGCGGGCATCGGGCTGCGCGAACTGTGCGACCGCATGTTCGCGGCGATGCGCGATCTGCGCACGACCGAGTTGCTCGCGCAGGCGTTTTCCACGTTGCCGCATCCCGATTGCAGTCCCGCCGAAGCGTACGAGCGGCTCGTCCACAACGACATCGAAACGCTCGAACTCTCGCGCATGGAAGGACGCACGGTCGCGACCGGCGTGGTGCCGTATCCGCCCGGCATTCCGCTGCTGATGCCCGGCGAAAACGCCGGCGACGGCGATGGGCCGTTCCTCGGCTATCTGAAGGCGCTCGAAGCGTTCGACCGGCGTTTTCCGGGCTTCGCGCACGATACGCACGGCGTGGAAGCCGAAGACGGCGTGTACCGTATCGCGTGTTTGAAGAAGGGCGCGCCGGACGCTTGAGGGCGCTTGCGTTGCACCTTCGTCGAGCAAAAAAACGGGCCGATCGCGAGATCGGCCCATGGTGTCTTGCCAGGCGTGCGTGGCGAACGACGCCCGGCCAGCCTATTTGACCGCGCCGAGCGCGAGCCCCTTCACCATATAACGCTGCAGCCACGCGAACACCACCGACACCGGCAGCGTGGCCGCGAGCGTGGCGGCCATCACCAGCTCCCATTCGACCGTGTACTTGCCCGCGACCATGTCCGTGACCTGCACGGTCAGCGTCTTGTTTTCGGGCGAGCGGATCAGCGTGTAGACCACGGCGAACTCGTTCCACGCGCTGATGAACGTGAAGATCGCCGTGACCACCACCGCCGGAATGGCGAGCGGCAGGAACACGCGGAACACCGCGCCCGTGCGGCTCGATCCTTCGAGCCACGCCGATTCTTCGAGATCGCGCGGCACGGTCTGGAAATACGACGACAGCATCCACACCGCGAAGGCGATATTGAACGCCGCATACGAGACGATCACGCCGAGCTTCGAATCGACGAGATTGCCGTCGCCGTACGGAATCATCGCGGCGAGGCGGAACAGGCCGACCACCAGCAGGATCGGCGAGAGCATCTGCGTGACCAGCAGGAACTGGCGATACGCGCCGCGTCCGCGAAACGGAAAGCGCGCGAGCGCGTAGGCGGCGGGCAGGCTCACCGCGAGCGCGAGCGCCGTGGAGAGGAACGAGATCACGATGCTGTTGCGCAGCGCGACGCCGAAGTTCGCGGCCTGCCACATATCGACGTAGTTTTCCCAGCGCCAATGCTGCGGCAGCCAGCGCGCCGGATAGACGAACACTTCGTTGGCGGGCTTGAACGACGTGAAGAACATCACCGCGAACGGAAACAGCACGGCCACCACCAGCGGCGAAAGCGCGAGCCAGCACCAGAGCGAGCGTTTGAGCTTGCGGTTCATGCGAGGTCTCCTTGCGCGCCGCCGCGTTTGGCCTGCACGCGCAGATACGCCACCGAAAACGCGAACAGGATCACGAGCATGATGAGCGAGACCGCCGCCGCTTCGCCCGGACGCCCGAGCCGGAAGCCGAGTTCGTAGAGATAGGTGACGAGGATGTGCGTGCTGTCGTCGGGACCGCCTTGCGTCATCACCCAGATGATCGGAAACGAATTGAACACGTAGATCACGTTGAGCAGGATCGCCATGTTGATGAAGGGCTTGAGCAGCGGCAGCGTGAGCAGGCGGAACTGCTGCCAGGCGCTCGCGCCGTCGATGCGCGCGGCTTCGTAGATGTCGCCCGGCACCGAGGACAGGCCGCCGAGAAAGATCGTGGTGGTGAACGGAATCGACACCAGAATGCCGACGGCGATTTCCACCGGAAACGCGTACTCGGGCGTGGCGAGCCAGTGAATCGGACCGGCGATCAGGCCGAGCTTCTGCAGCGTGACGTTGACCATGCCGTAGTCGTCGTTGAAGGCCCAGCGCCACACCACGGCGGTCATGGTGAGCGACACCGACCACGGCAGCATGACGATCGTGCGCGCGATGCCGCGCCCGTAGAAGTCCTGGTTCAGCACGAGCGCGACCGGCACGGAGATCGCCACCGTGCCCACCACGACGCAGAAGGTCCAGATGATGGTGTTTTTCAGCGCGGTCAGGAACACGGGGTCGCCGAACACGTTGAGGAAATTCTGCAAGCCGCTGAAGTCGCGGATCTGGCCGAAGCGCGACACGTCGTGCAGCGACTGCCAGACGATATTGAAGATCGGATAGCTGATGATGAACAGCGCGAGCGCGAGGCTCGGCACGATCAGCAGCCAGGGCGCGCGGGGCGCGGAAACGTTGCGGGCGGCGCGGTCGGGGCGGCTCATGCTGGGGCTTTGGCGTGCGCGTGTGGGGTCGGGGGCAGCGCCGTCCGCCGGAGCGGCTGGCGGTGTCGGCTTCAGGGGACCCGTGGTCATGTCGTGAGGCGTCCGGTCGGTCGATGAAACAGCGTGAAGCAGGATGACGCAAGCGGCGCGACGCGTAGCGGTGCAGCGGGCTACGCGTCGCGCCGGTTCGGGCCGGTTCGTGCCGGTTCGTGCAGCAGGCGCACGCTGCGGCGCGCCGCCTGCTGACGTCAGGCTCGCTTACTTGCCGAGCGACTTGTTCGCTTCGGTCGCGGCCTGGTTCAGCGCGTCGGCGGGCTTGGCCTTGCCGAGATAGATCGACTGCATCGCGTTGGTCACGGCCTTGGCGGTGTCTTCCCAGCCCGTCACGGTCGGCGCGAACTTCGCGTGCGGCAGCAGCGCGACGAAGGCCTTCGTGTCCGGATCCTGGAACGCCGGGTCGCCCGCTTCGGCCTTGGTCGTCGGCAGGAAGCCTTCGGTGCTCGTGAACTCCACGCGCGGCTGCTTCGTGAACAGGAAGTCGAGGAACTTCCAGGCGCTCTTCTTCACCTTCGAGTTCTTGAACATCATGATCGAGTCGGTGACCGCGTAGGTGGCGGGCGTGGTCGCGACCGGAATCGGGTCGATGCCGTACTTGATGTTCGGCGCTTCCTTCTTCAACTGCTTCGCGAGGAACGGCGCGGAGATCATCATCGCCACGCGGCCCTGCTTGAAGAGATTCTGCACGTCTTCGCGGCTGTAGCCCGTGACGCCCGGCTCGGTCAGACCTTCGTCGATCATGGTCTTGTAGAGCGTGGCGGCCTTCACGCCGGCAGCCGAATTGAACGCGGCCTTGTTGTCCTTGCCCACCACGTCGCCGCCGTGCGTCCACAGCGCGTAGTAGAAGTACACGTCGGTTTCGATTTCCTTACCTTGCAGACCGAAGCCCGCGATGCCCTTCGCCTTGAGCTTCTTCGAGGCGTCGATCACGTCGTTCCAGGTCTTCGGGCCGTTCGGATAACCGACCGACGCGAGCATGTCCTTGTTGTAGTAGAGCGCGCGCGCCGATGCCGCGATCGGCAGGCCGTAGATCTTGCCGTTGATCTCGCCTGGCGCGAGGAACGGGCCGATGAAGCGCGCCTTGAAGTTCGCGTCCATGTACGGATCGAGCGGCTCGGCGATGTCGTCCTTCACGAAGTCGAGCAGCCAGCGCGTGCCGATGATCGCGAGGTCGGCGTTGGCGCCGCCGGAGATGTCGGTCTGAAGTTTCTGTTGCAGCGAGTCCCAGTTCACGTCTTCGATCTTGATGGTCGTGCCGGGATTGGCGGCCTCGAACTGCTTGGCCATTTTCTCGAAGTACGGCGCGGTGGCGTCGCTGTAGTGCGCGACGGTCACGCGCACCGTGTCGGCGTGCGCCGCGACGGCGATGCCGGCGAACGCGAGCGCGGCGGCCAGCTTGCCGAGCGTGAGGGTTGCACGTTGCTGAAACGACATTCTGACTCTCCTATGTGGTCTTCCTGTTTTATTGCACCGACTGCCGCCGCCTGGATGGGCGCGTTTTTTTGCTGCCTGTTTTTTGTGCCAGTTGCCTTGTTTGAAAAAATCCTACAGGATGAAAAAAACGTTGTCACCTGGGAAACGCGATATTGTTTTCTGCTCCTGAATTTGCCTAACATGCCGTAAAACATGGGGGAAATCATGCAGTGCAATATGTGGGACGCCTGCGTGTAAACCCGCAACGGATCGCATGCCAAACGATATTTAACGTGCGTCTGTTGGAAATTTACAGGCCCGCTGGCACAAACGCCGGCGGGCTTTTTCAGTCGATACGCGGAGAGTGCGAACATGAGCCGGGTGGTGCTGGTGACGGGCGCGAGCGGCGGCATCGGCCGTGCGCTGTGCAAGCGATTTCTCGACGACGGCGACACCGTGCTCGCGCTCGACCGCGATGCGGCGGGCGTGCAGCAACTCGCCGACGAATTCGGCGCGCAACGGCTGGAGGCGCTGGCCGCCGACGTGAGCGATCCGCTCGCGATGGCCGACGCCGTGGCGCGCGGCGTGGCGGCGCGCGGTCCGGTGGACGTG
>NZ_JAAGPN010000361.1:0-6335 GCF_017104805.1 Paraburkholderia sp. Ac-20347
TGCCTGCAAGCGTTCGACAGACCGCTGACACATCGAAGGATGTATCCGGGGCGGCTCAAATTACCCGCGCTGCTCGACCTGATCGTCACCGACCCAACCCATCCGCGCGGCCTCTACGGCGTCTACGACCGGCTGCGCACGCGTCTCGACGAAATCGCCCAGGCAGCGGGCGGCCCGCGCCGCGAGCCGTTCGCCGCGCAGCTCGCGCCCGTCGATGCGCTGCCCGATCTCGAAGCGATCTGCGACCCCGGCGAGGACGGCCGCTATCCCGCGCTCACCGCGCTGTGCGACGCGCTCGCCGCGCGCATGGCGGCCGCCTCGAACGAGATCAGCGCGCGCTGGTTCAGCCACGCGATGCCGCTCGCCGCGCAGGTGTGGTCATGAGCGGCACGCGCCTGTCCGTCACGCATCGCACGACCTATCGCTATTCGACGCTGGTCGAAACGGCGCAGCATCTCGCGACCATCCGTCCGCTCGAACTGCCGTGGCAGCGCGTGCTCGAACACCGCGAGCGCATCGAGCCCGCGCCCTCGTATCAGACGAGCCGACGCGACGCCTTCGGCAACGACGTGCTGTATTTTTCGTTCGACGCGCCGCACGACTATCTGCAGATGACGATGGAAACGAGCGTGCTGCTCGCGCCGCGCTACGAAACGCTCGACGCCGACGCCACGCCCGCGTGGGAAGACGTCGCGAGCGCGCTGCGCTACACGGCGGGCGGCGCGTTTCATGCGGAGTCGGAGTTTTGCTGCGCATCGCCGAATATCGCGCTCTCGCCCGCGTTGCGCGCGTATGCGCTGGAGAGTTTCACGCCGGGCGCGCCGGTGCTCGCGGCGGCCATCGACCTGATGCAGCGCATTCATCGCGATTTCGACTATCGGCCGGCGGCAACGGCTTTCGATACACCGGCCGCGCGCGCCTTCGAACTGCGTCACGGCGTGTGTCAGGATTTCGCGCAGGTGATGATCGGCGGTCTGCGCTCGCTGGGACTCGCGGCGCGTTATGTGAGCGGTTATCTACGTAACGATCCGCCCGAGGGCGCGACGCCGATGATCGGCGCGGATGCCTCGCACGCGTGGGTGTCGCTGCACGTGCCGCAAGCGGGCTGGATCGATCTCGATCCGACCAACGACGTGCTCGCCGATCAGGGCCACGTGACGCTCGCGGTCGGACGCGATTACAGCGATGTGTCGCTGCTGCGCGGGGTCATTCTGGGCGGCGGCGCGCATCGCGTCGACGTGGCCGTCGACGTGCGGGCCGAGCCGGACGGCGTATGAGCGTGATCGGCGCGATCAGCGCAAAAAGAACGGCTTAGCTGCCGGCCAGCGTACCGGTATCCATCGACGCCACGAGCTTCGGCTGCGGCTGGCACTCGCACTGGCAGAGGTCGTTCTCGAGCGCGACCACCTTGCCCATCACGGTCATCGTGTGCGGACCGCCATCCGAGACGATCACGCCCTGCTTCGAGCAGGTCTGGCACATCACCGGCGCGCCGATATAGGCGAGCGGACGTCCGTGATACGACGATCCTTCAATACCGTCCATCACGACGCCGTTGTGGTCGGTCTTGTCGTCTTTGAGGATGAATTTACGGGTCATCTCCAGGGCCTCGGGAATGGGGTTCCGGCGTTGCGCCGATGGGACGGGAAATATACCAGCGTTTTCCTTTCGCTTCCTTTCCGGATGGCGCGCTCGGGCGCAATGTGGCCGTTTTCGTGGCCAACCCGGCAGTTTCACGCGCGAATATGACACGCGCGGGTTCGGGTCGGTCAAACGTCGCGCGGGCGCGGCGTGCCGCATAGTCCGGGGCACACCCGCCCCGGAGCCGCCATGCCAAGCCGCCACACGACGACGTCCAAGGACATCGACCGTCTCATCCGCAACCATCTCGCGAGGCTGGCGAAGCCCGGCGCGCTGTTCGTGCGGCCCGGCTACGAGATCGCGGGCGATCAGCTCACGGGGCGGCAGGCGATCGTCGTCACGGTGCATACGAAGCTCGCCGTGCTGCCCGCGAAGAACCGCCTGCCCGATTCGATCGGCCGCGTGCCCGTGGACGTGCGCGAGGCCACGGCGCTCCAGCGCCTGCGCGCCGAGGATCCCGCGGCGGCCACGCTCGCCGCCGCCTACGCGCGTCCCGAAGACGCCGCGCCCGACTGGCCCGACGAGCGCGAACTGCCCAGTGGACGCCTGCTGACCGACAAGCGCAGCGTGCTGCAAAAGACGCTCGCGAAACAGCTTGCGGCGCAGCCCTTCGTCGCGCACGCGCTCGCGGCCCACGCGAAGAAACCGGAGCTGCCCTACGTGCCCGCGCCCGGCGTGCCCCTCGACCCGCTCGCCATCACGAAGGCGACCATCACCGCGCATGTGAGCCCCGACGCGGGCCTGAAGACGCTGGAAGCCTTTCTCGCGGGCACGCGCAAGTCGCTGGTGGTGGGCATGTACGACTTCACGTCGGCGCGCATTCTGAAGGCCTTCGAGTCGGCGCTCGCGGGCAAGCGCACCTTGCAGATGGTGCTCGACAATCCCGCGCCGAATCCCACCCGCGACCAGACCGACGCGCAGACCGTCGAGCAGTTGAATCAGACGCTCGGCGCGCGGGCGAGCATCGCGTGGGCGCTGGAGCGGCAGGACGTGTACGCGGCCGCGTGGATCTTTCCGTACGCGTATCACATCAAGGTCATGGTCCGCGACGGCGACACGGTCTGGCTCTCGAGCGGCAATCTCAACAACAGCAATCAGCCCGATCTGAGCGCGCCGCCGCGCACCGAGGATCGCGACTGGCACGTGATCATCGAGAACAAGCCGCTCGCCGCGCTGTTCGGCGCGTATCTGAATCAGGATTATGCGAGCGCGCAGGCGCACCAGGCCGCGGCCATCGGCGCCGAGCCGGAACGCGCCATCGCCAACGCGCACGCGAAGCTTGCCGCGCAGGCGAGTCCGCCGGCGGCGGCGTCCGCGCTCATGCCGTTCGCGGCCACGAAGCCCGCCTACGTAAGCGCCAAGGTGTTCCGCAACGTCGACACCACCATCACGCCGCTGCTCACGCCCGACACGCTGCCCGGCTCGCCCGCGCGCGGCCAGTACGTCACGCAGATGCAGCAGTTGATCGAAAGCGCGCAGAAGTCGCTCTATATCCAGCTTCAATACATCGAGTCGTCGAACGGCAAGGGCGATTACGACGCCCTGCTCGCGACGATTGCCGCGCGCGTGGCGGCGGGCGTCGACGTGCGGCTGATCGAGAGCGCCGAATACGGCATGAAATGGGCCGAGAAGATGAAAGCGACAGGCGTCGATCTCACGGCCAATATCCGCCTGCAATCGAACGTGCACAACAAGGGCTTCGTGGTGGACTCGAAGATCGTGGTGGTCAGCAGCCAGAATTTCTCGCCCGCGGGCATCGAGCAGAATCGCGACGCGGGCGTGATCATCGAGTCGGCGCCGATCGCGGCCTGGTATGAGGCGGTGTTTGTTTCCGACTGGAATACGCGCGCGAAACCGTTCGTGGCGGGAGCGGAGAAGAAGGCACGGGTGAGGGGCGAAAAGCGTGGGTGACGCGTCCCGCCCCGCGCGCATCAACGAACCCTGGAAAGACGCTGACGCAGCAATTCCATCTGCGAAACCGCGTCTTCGATCGCCTTTTCCTTGCTCAGATCGCCACGGTTGCGCAGCGCCACGAAAAACGCCTCGGCGGCAACGGAACCCCGCATACGATTTTCGGCGCGGATATCCAGAGCAAGTTGCCTGAGTTCGTCCCGGCGCTCGATCCTCACGTCATGAAATTGAAGGAACGTGACGACACGATACGTTTCGCCGGTTTGCCGCACCGTCACACCCGCGGGCGAATAGAACCCCTCGTCCGCATCAATCGTCTCGGGGTCGATCAGGCGATCCCACTCTCCGAGCATGAACGCCGTGCGCACACGCTTCGGATTCGCCTGCACGTCGCTAAAACTCTTGCGCATCGCAAACACGAAGGGCGCGAACTGCGCTTGCCGAATACATTGATCCCAGATCGCGGGTCTACGCCAGTAAAGCTGGAAAAGCCGCAACAACGCCTTGCCTTCCAGCGTATTCGTCCCCGACATGAGGTCGACGAGCATCTGTGCGCGCGTGGACTTGTTGCCATTGCGCTGCCACGCCTCCATCAGCTTGAAGACGTCCTGGAAGTTGCCGGCAACTTCCGTAATCAGCGAGCCCAACGCGCTGCGCGAAAAGGTGTCTTCCGACTCTTCCTCGATCGCACTGCGGAATTGCCGCAGCGCGTCTCGCACATGTGACGCGGTGGCGTCGCGCTTCTCCGCTTCGTTCAGGAATTCCGCCAGCCAGTCATAGCCCACGGGAATCCAGCCATCGTGATCCGGCTCCGCCTGATTCGAATCGAGCAGGATATGCACGCCGGTGAAGCCGTCGAAGACCTTCTCCAACTGTTTGCGATAGTGTTTGAGCTGATTCTTCGATTGCGCCGAACCAAACTTGTTTTCGATCGCGATATAGCGTCGGCGTCCCGGGTCCACGACGAGCACATCGAGCGAACGCCCGGCAAGCTCGACCTCCGTGGTCACCACCGCCGCCGAAAAACCCTCGGTCTGCACGTTCGACGGCGCGAGAAAACGGCGCGTCTGAATATCGAGTTCGACGTCGCCGCTCTCCCACCACGCTCGCACGAGCAAAGACTGGATCGCGCGATCGCCCAAGCCGTGCCCCTCGCTCGGATCGAGCAGCCATGCGATGAAACGCGACACATTGACTTCCTTGGGATAGCAGATCCTCAGCGGCTCCCATGTTGCAGACGACGTCACGAGACGCATGACGTTCGTATCCCCGAAAAAAGCGTCGATCAGTGATTCGGTTGTATTAGCCATTATTATGTTTGAACGGTGTTGTTTGTCGCACGGATGCGTCACAAGCGCTTCGCCCCGGCGACGCTCATTGTATGACGCGTTGGGCGCGTGCTGCCGGCAAGGCACGCGCGTCATGTCGGCCGTCGCGACAGCGCCAATCCGACGATTAAACCGCCCCATCCGAGCCCATTACAAATCTTCCTCGCCGGTAAGACATAACAAGGAAAATCGCGAGAAATTTCATTCGTTCGGACTGCAACGTCACGCTGCGGGTTAACCGGAAGCCGCTTCCGGACGACAAATTCCGCTCAATGCGGATGCCCGCGCGATCTCGCGATTCCCACTGAAATCCCTTGATTGACGGGCTTTCACGCCGATAGAGGCACGCCCCAAAGACGCCTCGTCACGCGACTCCCCGAGACCTTTCGCACACAACTTTCCACCGCCGCAACACGCCAAATCCGGAATCATTACCGTGAAAGGCCGCTTTCAGCGACTTTTCACGCGTCGTTCTCGCCGCGAAAAACTCCCCGCTCGCGCCTTATTCCGCCCGCGTTCGCGTGCCCGCGCCGACGCGTGCAACGCCAGCGCCGACAAGGCTTGCACGGAACGCCACGCCGTCTCGCGACCATCCTCGTCGAGCCGATTTCAAGCCGCGTTTTTCGCCCTCGCCAACGCCCTTTTTCCTTGCGCATCTTGCGCATTTGTATACCCCCGGAAGGACTCGTAAGGCTTGAACCAAAGGCCCCATTGATTATTGCTTCACGCAACAGACGTAGACGCGAAGATGCTATCGCCGCTCGTCGACAACTTCCCCTATCGACGTAACGCGGGGGCGCGCATCCCTCTACGTGCGCCCCCTCCTTTTGTTTCAATCCGCCCAGGAGGCCCATCATGACCAGCCCTATCGGCTCCAGCAGCGTCGGCCACTCGTCGCCCTTGACGACGTTCGACCCTAACCGCAACAAGAACTCCGGCAGCGCAGGTTCCGCCGGCAACAATTCCGCCCAACCGGAAACCGTGCATCCCGGCACGCCGGTCGGTCCGCTCGGCCACAACATCAATACCACCGCATGACGAATTCGCTGTCGCAAGAGGCGCCGCTGAAGGCAAAGCGCGCACATCACCTGTCGCGTGCGGCATTGCATGGGCTGCGCGCCGCTGCGGTGATTGCACTCGCCTGCCTCACTCTGCCGCTCGAAGGCTGTGCGGTGGCGGCATTACCTTGCCGGCTCGTCTCGGCGACGGTGAAGATCGTGCCGGTGGTTGGGCATCCCGCAGCCGTGCCGTTCGACGCGTGCGCGGCGGCTATTGACTGATCGAGGTCCACTCGATGAAACGGGCGTCTCTGACCGCTTTCCTGACCTGCGCTGCCGCTGCAGCGCTTGCCGGCACGCTGGCCGCACCGGCGAGCGCCGACACGAGCTTCGAAGGGCGCATCACGCCGCTTCCGACGCCCGTCGTCAGCGCACCTGTCGTTGCGCCTGCCAGCGC
>NZ_JAAGPN010000362.1:0-6234 GCF_017104805.1 Paraburkholderia sp. Ac-20347
GCGCGCGACGCGGGCGAGACGGTGGCGCTGGTGGCGCGCGCCTCGCGCGCGGGCGCATGGGCGCAGGCGGCGAACGTGCATTTCGTGGCTGCGCCCGAAGAACCGCAGGCGTATGCGCGCGAGCTGTATGGTTTGCTGCGCGCGCTCGATCGCGCGAATGTCTCGCGCATTCTCATCGAGAAGCTGCCGGAGACGATCGAATGGATCGCCGTGAACGACCGGCTCGGCCGCGCGGCGGCGGCGTTCGAGGCGCAGGAGTAGGGTGGGGCGTGGGCGCAGGCGGTCGCGGAATTAGTCGCCACGACTGTCGCCATGGTTGTGCTATCTCATTGTGACTAAAGGATTTCTGCGGATAGAATGCATCTCTGATAGTCGCCACGATACGCGCCACGTCACTGCTTCGTCTCATGCATCCGACCGCCAGCCGCTACGCCTACGACCAGCCTCACCAGATGCAGCCGCTTATGCCCGGCGAGCATCGGCTCGACGCGTTACGCCCGCGCGCGGCGCAGGTCATCGCTGAATCGGCGGGACTCGCGGCGCAGGGCATGCCCCGGTTGCGCGCCTTGCTGCGCGAGGCGCTGCGGCCGATGAATTCGTACTACACCAACAAGATCGAAGGGCAGCATACCGAGCCGTTGCTGATCGAGCAGGCGATGCAGCGCGACTTTTCCAGCAAGCCGGACGAGGCGCGGCGTCAGCGCATTGCGCTGGCGCATATCGAAACCGAGCGCTGGAGCGAGGCGGCATGGCCACATTTCGATTCCGCGCGCCACTTCGCGCCGGACACGATCCGCGCGATCCATCGCCATTTGCACGCGCAGCTACACCCTGACGATCTTCAGCAAAAGGACGACGAAAACCGCCTGATCGCTGTCGATCCGGGAGAGTGGCGTAATCAGGGCGTTCAGGTCGGACGCCATATCCCGCCCGATCCCGCCGCGATTCCCGCCTTTATGGACGCGTGGCAAGCCGGTTATCAATACGCGCGCGCCGGTGAAACGGCGTTGATCGCTTTGGGCGCCGCGCATCATCGTTTAACGTGGATTCACCCTTTTCTCGACGGTAACGGCCGGGTTGCGCGGCTGCATACCCATGTTGGGCTCGCCGGACTTGGCTTGACGCATGGCTTGTGGTCGCCGATGCGCGGTTTTGCGCGCTCGCAGCCACAGTATTACGCCGCGCTCGTCGAAGCCGATCAGCCGCGCAAGGGCGATCTCGATGGACGCGGCAATCTCAGCGAGTCCGGTCTTGTGCAGTTCATCGACTACTTTCTCGATATCTGTCTCGATCAGATCGGATTCATGCGCGGCATGCTCGATCTCGGCGCGTTCGAAATGCGGCTCGCGCAGATGCTCGCGGCCCTCGCGCAGTCCGCCGATACGCGTTTCCTTCGCGCGGAAGCCGCCATGCCGCTCGCCATGCTCGGAACGGTCGATTCCATCGATCGCGCGCGTTTCAAGGCCATGACCGGCCTCGCGCCGCGCACGGCCGATCGCTTGCTGGCCGAACTGCTCAAGATCGGGATCGTGGATTCGCCCACGCCGCGCGGTCCGCTCGAACTGGCTTTGCCGCTCTCGCTTTTTCGCTGGTTGTTTCCGCGTTTGTGGCCCGAGGCGGAGGCTACCGGCACGTAGGTGTTCATCGCGGCTTACGCCCCGCCAAACAAAAAGCCCGGCCTTTCCAGGCCGGGCTTTTTTTATGCAACGCAACAGCGCAGGGCCGCAAACTTACTTCCCAAGCCCCGAAGCCGCGATTGTCTGCTCGACGTATTGCGCGAACAGCGCGTGCGTGTGCGTGCTCGGATGGACCGTGTCGGCGAACACGTAAGTCTGGTCCGCGTTCGCCACCGTGTAGCTCTGCGGCGAGCAGAACAGCGACGACTGGAACTGCGCGCCGTATTCCGCGGCCGTCATGCCGTTTTGCAGCACTTGCGGATACTTCTGCGCGTAGGCGGTGGCGTTCTGCGCCATCAGCGTCAGGTTACAGGCCGTGCCAGTGTTGGTGACCGTGAAGCCGTTCGCCTGGGCGTTCGGCAGCACGACGGTGTCGAGCCACGTGAACGCATCGGCGAGAATCACCGCCTTCGAGCTGATGGCCGACGCGAGCGCCGTCTCGACGATGCCGTTGTAGGCCGCCGTGATGCCGGTCAGCAGCGCCGCCGCGCCGGCCGACTGCGCGTTCGCCGCCACGCCGAGCGGCGTCTGGCCGATATCGGGAACGGTCATGAACACGACGTGCTTGCCGCCCGCCTGCAGAATCGTCTGCACCTGCGTGGCCATCGCCACGGCCGCCTGGTAGACCTGCGCGTTGTTCTGCTGCAGATAGCCGGCGATGAACTGCACCTGGCCCGCCTGCGTGTTCGGCAGTTTGCCGGCCGTCACGAGCGCCGGGAAATCGGTTTGCAGCGCCGCGCCGAGCGCCTGCAGGTTCGCCGTCGTCGCGTACTGGAAGATGTCGTTCGCGCCGCCGTTGATCAGCACGAGCTGGCTGTCGTTGAAGCTCTTGTAGGCGCTCAGGTAGTTGCTCACCTGGGTCTCGACCGGCACGGTGGTCGCCGCCGCGTTGTTCGGCGCCCAGCCTTCGCCTTCGGGGAAGGCCGCGCTGACGTCCGAGCCGCCTTGCGCGTAGCCCATGCCGCCCGTGGCGGTGAGCGCGAGGCCGAAGCCGCCTTCGTAGGCCGGCGTGATGGTGCCGCCGTAGTATTCCGCGATCTTCTGCACCCAGATCTCGCCCGGGTTCGTCGTGAACTTGCCGCCGCCGAAGCCCGGCAGGATTTGCGGCGAGTAGGTGCCGACGTCGGAGAGGCTGTCGCCGAACGACACGACCTGCAGTTTCACGCCGCCCGCCGGCGTCGTGCTGGCGCTGCTGTTGTTGTCGCCACTGCCGCCGCCGCACGCGGCGAGGAGGGCGAAAGCGGCGCTCGCGAGAGCGATCTGGGAGGCGCGCAGCAGCGTACGGTGTCTCGTTCCTTGGTGCTTCATATTCACTTCATCTCCTCGGTGTGTGGCTTGATGGCCACTGCTTCAATGCAAACTGCCGGTGCGGATCTGGCTTGTGTACTTCGTTCCCCGTTCTCTGGCCGACAGCCTACGCAATCTCCTAAGGTTCGCGCGACCCGCACTCACCCTTGGTGTTGTTTTCCGTCACGGCCGCCTGCGAGGCCCGCGGCGCGAGCGCGAGGTCGTGGCGCGCGCACCAATCGGGCGGCGCGAACAGCGCAGCAAGCCGCGTGCGCCAGTCCGGCATGCGCGCGCAGTCGCGCGCCATCGCGATCCATTCGTGAAAGCTCGCCTTCAGCGGGTTGTAGGTATCGAGCGGCTTGACGATGCCGTACACGGGCGGTTCGAGCGCATCTTCTTCGACGTAGCTGCCGAACAGACGGTCCCAGATCGCCAGCACGCCGGCGTAATTGCGGTCGATATAACGCTCGTTGCGCGCGTGATGGACGCGATGCATCGACGGCGTGTTGAACACGTATTCGAGCCAGCCGAGCTTGCCGATCGCCTGCGTATGCACGAAGAACTGAAACGCGAGATTGACAAGCACGATGCCGACGATCTGCATCGGCGTGAAACCGATCACCGCGAGCGGAATCCAGAACAGCCACATGCCTGCGACGGGATACATCAGGCTCTGCCGGAAGGCGGTGGAAAGATTGAGGCGTCCCGACGAATGATGGACGACGTGGGCGGCCCACAGCCAGCGCACGCGATGGCTCGCGCGGTGAAACACGTAGTAGAGCAGGTCCTGGGCGACGAACAGCGCGAGCCAGGCGCGCCAGCCGGGCTGCCAGTCTGTCAGACGCCAGTGACGCCAGACCCAGGCGTAGACGGGAATCGCGACGAGCCACGCGAGCTTGTCGGCGCCCTGATGCATGAGCGCGAGCGCGGCGTTGCAGAGCGTATCGGGCCAACTGTAGAGGGCTGTGCCGGGGCGCGTGCGGGCGAGATGCCAGGCTTCCCAGCCGATGCAGGCGAGAAATACGGGCGCGAGCGCGAGCAGCAGCCATTGCGCGTCGAACTGCACGAACGTCGTCCTCCTCGTCCCGAGTGCGGCGCTGGCGCCGCGTTGTTGTGTGTCTCGTCTCCAGAGCGCCGTCGCGTGCCCTTCCCGGTGCAAGAGGGCGTGCGCGCGGCTGCCGGTGCGCTGTGTCTTTTCCTGAAGCGCTACCGGACTTTGCCCGTCAGAGTACACGCCCGCGACGCGCGACGCTCGGGGCTTTGCTAGAGGAAATCTTCGAAGCGGCCCGCCGGGCGGCCCTTGCGCGGCGTGCGATGCGGGGAGGTGGCGTGCCGGATCGGCATGCGGCGGGGGCGCCTGGGGCGATGAGGAAACGCGGAGAAAGCGGCCGGACGGCGCGCGTTAGAGGAGACGGATGCGAGCGCCAGGAAAGCGCCCAGGTCAAGCGTTCAGCACCGCGGACGAAACGTCATGACGACGTGCCGTCCGCGTGCGAGTGCCACGCTCAGTGCGCGGCGTGGTGCTTCTTCGTAGCCTTGCCGGAAGCCTTGGCCGACGTCTTCGCCGAGGCCTTGGCCGTTGCCTTTTCCGAGGTCTTTTCCGTCGACTTGCGGCCGACCGTTTCGCTGACCCGCTCGACCCGCACGCCGTGGCCCGCGCGCGACGCCTTCGACGCCTTGCGCGGATGCGGATCGACATACACCGGATGCTCCTCGGGCATGCCCTTGTAGACCCATTCGAGCAGCGCATCGTGAGCGGCGCGCGCGCCTTCCGCGCGCGGATCGTTGATCAGGCTCACGACGATCCAGCTCGAACCGTTCTCGGCGGCCACGTAGCCCGCGATCGCGCGCACATCGCGCAGCGTGCCGGTCTTGATGTGCGCGTTGCCGCCCACGCCCGCGTTGGTCAGGCGGTTGCGCATCGTGCCGTCCACGCCCGCGACCGGCAGCGAGTCGATAAAGACCTGCGCGACCGGGCTCGCGTTGGCCGTCTGCAGCAGGTTCGCGAGCGAGAGCGCGCTGATGTGCTCTTCGCGCGAGAGGCCGCAGCCGTTGTCGAGCACGAGTTCGGGCATCGCGAGGCCGTTGCGGTGCAGGAAGTTCGTCACTGCCGACGCGGCCTTCGCCGTGGTTGAAGGCGGCTTGCCCTCGACCGCGCCGAGCGTGAGAAACAGATTGCGCGCCATCACGTTGTTGCTGAACTTGTTGATGTCGTGCACGACGTCGCCAAGCGGCGGGCTCTGGTGCACGGCCACGAGACGCGCGCGCGGCGGCACGACGCCTTCGTGCGTCGCGCCCGAGAAGCTGCCGCCCGCCTGTTGCCAGAGCGCGAGGAAGCCGTCGGTGAAGAACGTCGAGTGATCGACGGGCGCGGCCATGTTGAGCGTGCGCGCGCCGCAGCGCATCGCGTAGTTGCCGTCGAAGCTCGCGGTGACCACGCCGTTCGCGCCGGGCGTGACCTGCGGGCTCGGCAGCATGCCGCGGCACGCGCCGGGACGCTCGTGAATCTGGTTGTCGATCTGCCATTGCGCGACCGGCGGCACCACGTCGATCGAGACGCCTTCGCGCGACGGCGAGAACGTGAAGGACACCGACTTGAACGCGTACATCAGCGGATCGGGGCCGACGTTATAGGGCGCGCTTTCGTCGCCGTCGAACGAGGGCAGGTCGCGCGTGGACGGATCGAACTCGCTCTTGTCGAGCACGAGCGCGCCTTCGATGCGCGTGATGCCCGACGCGCGGATTTTCTGCACGAGGTCGATCAGTTCTTCGGGCACGAGTTTCGGATCGCCGGTGCCCTTGATGTAGAGATTGCCGTGCAGCGTGCCGCTCGCATCGACTTCGCCGTCGGTGTAGGCCGAGGTCTTCCAGCGGTAGTCGGCGCCCAGCATCGCGAGGCCGCTCCAGGTGGTGACGAGCTTCATCGTCGAGGCGGGCATCATCGGCTGGCCGGCGTTGACGGCCACGCTCGGCGAGCGGTCGCCGACTTTTTCGATCACCACGCTCATCGACGAAAGCGGCACGTGTGCGCGTTCGAGCCCCGTCATCACCGAAGGCGGCAGCACGGTGCTGACGTTGACGGTCGGCGTGCGGCCCTCGGTCGGCTGCGCGTAGGCGGCGGGCGCGGCGCAGAACGCGGCGCTCAGCGCGGCACAGACGAGCGTGAGAGAAAGCGTGCGGCCGGCCGTGCTGGCGCGTGCGCGAGCAGGCGTGGCGGAAGCGAGGCTGGCGGCTTGACGCGACGGCAGGCGCCAGAAGCGGCGAAGGGAGC
>NZ_JAAGPN010000363.1:0-5911 GCF_017104805.1 Paraburkholderia sp. Ac-20347
TGGGCCCGGCGCCGTCCGATGCGGCCACGCTGCCGGGCAAGCTCGCGCCGCCCGAGTGCCGCGCATGAGACCTGCGCCGGTGAGCCGCCGGTGCGAGCGAAAAACGTGAGCGGGCAACGGTGACTGCGGGCATGAATGCGTCCTTGCGTACGATTCTGCGTGCGAACCCGCGCACGCGGGCGGCATTTGCTTCGATGCCGCCCGCACAGGGAGGGAAAAGTTTTGTATAGTGCGCCGGTTGCTGACGCCCCCGATCCCCATGCCTTCTCCATTTGCGCGCTACCTTACGTTCGTCTTGCTGGCTCTCGCGTTGACGCTGCCTTATGCGGTCGTCAACCACACCTATCCGATCCCGACGTTCTATGCCGAATTCACCGCGCTGGCGCTCTACCTGCTGGTAGGCGCAGGCGTCTGGCTGCTGGTGCGCTCCGCGCGGCCGGCCGTCGACTTCGCCGTGCCAACGGTGGCGCTGGTGCCGCTCGGCTTCGGCTTGCTGCTCGCGGTGCAGACCGCGGTGCTGCACCTCGCGCAGCCGTCGATGAACTGGCTCGGCGTCGGCTATCTGCTCGCGGCCTTCATGGCCACGCTTGCGGGCTACAGCATCACGCGCGTCGGCCTCGCGCGCACGGCGGTGGTGTGGGGTTCCTGGGCGCTCGTGATCGGCGGCCTGTTCTCGGTGTTCTGCCAGGTCATCCAGTTGCTGCATCTGGAAACCAAGGTCACGCCGCTCGTCGTCGCCTATAACGTGCAGTTCCAGCGCCGGCCGTTCGGCAACATGGCGCAGGCCAATCACCTCGCCACCTATATTTCCTTCGCGATGGCCGCGGCGCTCTATCTCGTGCAGACGCGTCGTCTGAACGTGCTGCTGTGGGGCGTGCTCTCGGCGATCTACGCAGGCGGACTCGCGCTCACCGTGTCGCGCGGACCGTGGCTGCAGATGGCGGTGATCGTGGTGGCGGGGCTCTGGATGGCGCTGTCGGCGTCGCGCGGCGTGCGTGGCGAAGACGGCTCGGCGAGCATGAAGGGCGGCGCGCGCGCGTGGATCGTGCCGGTCGTGCTGGCGGTGATCTTCGTCGGCATGAACGCGTTCGTGCGCTGGGCCAACGTGCACTATCAGCTGCAACTCGACCAGTCGGCCGCCGACCGCATGAAGGACGCGAGCCAGATCGCGCCGCGTCTCGCGCTGTGGCACTACGGCCTCGCGATGTTCAAGGCGCATCCGCTGCTGGGCGTGGGTTGGGGCGATTTCCCGATCCACCAGTTCGAACTTGCCCGCACGCTGGGCGGCGTCGAGATCGCCAATAACTCGCACGACATCTTCATCGACCTGCTCGCGAAGACCGGCGTGGTGGGCTGCGGGATCGTCGTGATCGGGCTGCTGGCGTGGTTCGTGCGCTCGCTGCTCGCACCGCACACGCCCGAGCGCATTTTCGGCTTCATGCTGATCGGCGCGCTCGTCATGCATGCGCTCGTCGAATATCCGCAGCAGTACATGTTCTTCCTGCTGCCCGCGATGTTCGTGTTTGGTCTGTTCGAAACGAAGCGGCTGCGCTTCGTGCCGCCGCCCGTCGTGATGGGCGCGTATGCGCTGGTCGTGTTCGGCGGCATCGCGTCGCTGTGGCCGGTGATGCGCGATTACAACCGATCCGAAGTGCTTTACTACGGCGCGCATCCGGCGCAGCAGTACGGCGATGCACCGTCGTTCCTGTTCAGCGCGTGGGGCGATTACGGCATGGCCACGCTCATGCCGATGAACGCTGCCGATCTGCCCGCCAAGCTCGCGGCGCATCAGCGTGCGATCGCGCTGCTGCCGGGCGAGACGGTGCTGCGCCGCTATGCGGTGCTGCAGGCGCTCGACGGCAATACAGAAGGTGCGTTCGACACGGTGGAACGCCTGAAGATTTTCGCGCAGGAACTGCACGACTGGCCGACGCAACTGGCCGCGCTCTACAGTCTTTGCGAGAACGAGCCCACGCTCGACGGCTTCAAGGCGGCGCTGCTGAAGAAGTACGGCAAGCCGCCGGCGTCCGCGACAGAGGACGACGACGATTCGGACGATTAAGCGATTCGTCCGGTAGGGGAAGAGAAAAGCGGCGGACTTGGGTTCGCCGCTTTTTTTTCGTCTTGGTGATTGGTTCCGGTGGTACCAGAATCCGCTGCGGACTTGCTCATCAATGAGACGTACTACTGGCGAACGGAGAACTATTGTGCGGTGGTTGTCCGGTTGTGCGCTTCCTTCGAGAGGCTTTCTAATTAAGAGGCGCTGCCAATCTCAGGAAGCTGGAGGGTTTGCTCGTTCTCGACCTCGTTATATGTTCGTCCGCTCTCGGTTTTCCACGCGTCGCGCCCATTAATGGAATAGCCAACAATGATTGCGGCAGCCTGTGACGGGCTTGAAAAGGGATAGTCTCGAGTGAAGCGAAGCTTAGCTCCTGAAGCTTCGACGATGCCCTCTGCGATGAGCCGTTCTTTGTGCGCCTTGTAACCACCAGACAAGCTTTCTGCATTGTCCAATGCTGCCTCCGATCCCGACAGGACAACGAGACCTTCATCCCCGCGCACCGCACGTGCGGAGATGCCGCCTACGCGAAGATAAAAGACAAGGTTGGCTTCGCTGTTTCCAGAGGTATCTGTGTACAACTCGCTGTGTTCGGCTTGGGCGGGGGCCGATGGTGGAACTGGCTTCAGTGAAAGCGGCTCAAGCAGGCGGTGCCCGAAAACACCTAGAAGCACGCGCACGTCCTCAACAAACTCCTTCATCGCGTCCCGGTCGCCGCGAGGGAGATTTGCTTCTTGGGGAGTATTCGAATTTTGGACCGCGTATCGCCCGGCCTTGCATGCGAGGTCGTGCAACTGTGCTTCTAGATACCTGACATGTGCCTTGGTGAGGTTGTCGTCTTTACTTGTAAACGCGATCACCTCGTTCCAGAACTCCTTTTCCTGCACGTGATTCTTTACTCGATCGAAAACGTCTTCCGCTTCCCCCACGTAGGCAGCGTCGCGACCTTCATTGTCCGATCCAAATAGGAAGTAGACTCCTGGTCGTCTGGTTTCCGGCCATTCCTTTAATTCGGGAAACCGGACGCGAGGACACGCGATGCCTTGACCGCTCCAATTGACGATTTCTCCGTGACGAATGCCGGTGGCGACGCCATCAGCCAAGTAGATTCTTATACTTTTGCCCACCTTAAATTCCCTATTTCCAGTAGCTGCGATTCTGCGTGGCGCGCCCTAGGCATTCTACGTCCCTTGTTGCTAGGCCTTGACCCTTAAGCGAGAGGCGGTTCGCCGGCGAGTTGCTCGCAGATGAATTTCGAGCAGAGATCTGTCAGGCGGGACGGTCCATCCTGATCACCAGCTGGCGCGGGTCCGGTGCGCACACTCGTTGGAAAGTATTGGTCACCGTAGATGCCGCCAAGCATGCAGCTTTTCCTATTTCGATTCGGGACAATCCTTCTTCACCTGCGTAACGCATCAGGACGAGGACTTTTTCGTCAGCCTTTAAGTCCGTACGTTGCACAAGCGGCACGCGCTGCAAATGCCGACGCTTGGGACGTCGCTTTGCTCCATTCGGACAAGCATGGTCATAGCAGGGAAAACGTGATCGTGGAGTATTGCATTTGCCACCAACGAGCAGCGTTGCGGCCTGCACTTCAGAACCACTTCAGTTGTTGAAGATCGTTATTAATCAATTACTTGATTCGCTCCGCCACCCAATCCCCCGACTTCCCGCCATGCTTTTCCAGCACGCGCACGTCGGTGATCGTCATGCCGCGATCGACGGCTTTACACATGTCATAAACCGTCAGCAGACCGACCTGCACGGCGGTCAGCGCTTCCATCTCCACGCCGGTGCGGCCGAAGGTTTCGACCTGCGCCGTGCAGTGCACGCCGGGCAGCGTCTCGTCGAGCGCGAAGTCGACCTTGACGCGCGTGATCGCGAGCGGATGGCACAGCGGGATCAGATCGGCGGTGCGCTTCGCGCCCTGGATCGCGGCGATGCGCGCGACGCCGATCACGTCGCCCTTTTTGGCGTTGCCGTCGCGCACGAGCGCGAACGTCGCGGGCAGCATGCGGATCGTGCCGCTGGCCACGGCGACGCGTTGGGTCTCGGCCTTGCCGCCGACGTCGACCATGTGGGCGTCGCCTGCGGCGTCGAAATGCGTGAGTTCGGACATGGTGGGCTCCTGGCTGCATGACGCCGGCGACGCGTGCCGGCGCGGCTGGCCAATAACGCGCGCGCAGGATTTGCGCGCAAAACGTGCGATGAAGAAGGGCGCTTATCTTAGCAGCGCGGGCGCGGCACGACGCGCCCCGACGCGTTTCGACATGCTTCGATGCACCCGCGTCATCGCGGCCGCGAGGGCGGGATCGCGCGCCGCGCCGGGCTACAATCGGCGCGTGGCTGGCGGGCTGACTGTCGCGCCAGCGTCCGCTTTGCACGCCTGCTTTGCGACCCTGCTTTGCGACCTTCAGATCGATGCCCCTGAAACGGCTCCTGGCTGTCTGGTTGTGCGTCTCGCTCGCGGTTCCGCCGCAGGCGTCGGCGTCGGGTGCGCAAGCGTCGTCGGCGAGCGGTTCGCCGCCCGCCGCCGTGCTCGATCTGCGTGCGGCCGACATCGCGCGCTCCACCGCGCCCGCATCCGCATCCGCTTCAAGTGCCACCTCCGCCACACGCCCCACGACCAACCTGACGCTCGCGCCCAACGCGCCGGCGCTCGTCAGCGGCCCGCTCGACGACGCAGGCGACGTCGCGTTGCCCGCCTCGATTGCGCAAGGCGTCTTCGGCACCTACGGCGGCGCGCAGTCGCGCTTCGGCGAAGTCGGCTCGACGCATCCGTCGGGCCCCGGCGTCTACGGTAGTTCGAGTGTGCGCCGGCCCGCCTGGGTCCCGCAACTGCCCGATCTCGGCGATGGCTCGGGCGGCGCGCTCACGCCGCAAGCCGAACGGCGCGTGGGCGTGCGCGTCATGCGCGATATCCGTCGCGATCCGGACTACATCGGCGACTGGCTCGTGCTCGATTATCTGAACGCGGTGGCGGAGCGGCTCGCGGCATCGGCGTCGGCGCAGTTCATCGGCGGCTATCGGCCCGACTTCGAGATCTTCGCGATGCGCGATTACCAGATCAACGCGTTTTCGCTGCCGGGCGGTTTCATCGGCGTGAACACGGGCTTGATCATCGCGACGCAGACCGAATCCGAGCTGGCCTCCGTGCTCGGTCACGAGATGGGCCACGTGCTGCAGCGGCACATCGCGCGCATGCTCACGCAGAGCGAGCACAGCGGCTACGCGGCGCTCGCGGGCGTGCTGCTCGGCATTCTTGCGGGCGTGCTCGCGCATAGCGGCGACCTCGGCAGCGCGATCGCGCTCGGCGGCGAAGCCTATGCCGTCGACAGCCAGTTGCGCTTCTCGCGCGCGGCCGAGCACGAGGCGGACCGCGTCGGCTTCCAGTTGCTCGGCGGCGCGGGCTACGACACGTGGGGCATGGTGGCGTTTTTCGAGCGGCTCGAACGTGCGTCGATGAGCGAGGCGGGCGTGCCCGCCTATGCGCGCACGCATCCGCTGACCGGCGAGCGCATCGCCGACATGGAGGACCGCGCGCGCCGCGCGCCTTACCGGCAGCCGCGCCAGGCGCCCGAGTACGGTTTCGTGCGGGCGCGCGTGCGGGTGTTGCAGGACCGCTCGCGTCACGAATATCTCGATGAGATCGCGCGTCTGCGTGCCGAAATCGACGACCGCACGGCGCTTAACGTGGCCGCGAACTGGTACGGGATCGCCGTCGCGCAGACGCTGCTCGAAAGTTATGACGATGCCGCGCAGTCGCTTGCCACGGCGCGCGCGGCGTTCGTGCGCTTCGAGGCCGCCGAGGGCAACGACCGCGGCAAGCCGCGCAGCTCGCCGAGTCTCGAC
>NZ_JAAGPN010000364.1:0-238 GCF_017104805.1 Paraburkholderia sp. Ac-20347
GAAAAAAAAAAACACCGTCACCAGCATTCCGCTTTATCCTTTCCTCTAACAATACACCATACTATTCCTATCCCTTCACCATTCTCACTATAATTAGCTTCTGCCTCCGTTATCGTTCGTTGCTTCCCTATCACACCAACATCCTCGTTGACACAGCATCTTACCCCAGTTCTATGCACTCCAGCGGCATTGATTATCGTATAGACCCACCCTCTTTCTTCGTATTCTACTCCTCTGC
>NZ_JAAGPN010000365.1:0-5964 GCF_017104805.1 Paraburkholderia sp. Ac-20347
GAACGCGCCCGCCGCGCCGTTCACCACGACCGTTTCGCCCGCCGCGAGCCGTCCGCGCCGCAAGCCGCCGAACGGCACCACGAGCTTGCCGAGCGCCGCGAGTTGCGCCGGTTCGAACGCCTCCAGCCCGTCGAGCGGAAACAGCAGCGACGCCGGAAACTCGCCCGCCTCGCGCAGCGTGCCGTGCCGCAGATCGGCGAGCATCGGGCCACTGTCCGCGCTGGTCGCCGTCAGGCCGAGCAAGGCCTGCGCGGGCTCGCGCAGCGCCTCGCTCGCGATCCAGTACGGACTCACGGCCACGCGCTGCCCTTCGCGATAGCCGTAAACGCCTTCGCCGATGCCGATCACGCGCCCCACGCCATTCGTGCCCGGCGAGAACGGCGTGGGCGGATACGTGTACGGCAGGCTGCCCTGCAGATACGCGCGCATATAGCTGAGCAGCGGCACGGCCTCCATGCGCACGAGCAGCGTGCCGCGACGCGGCGTTGGCTCCGGCAATTCGCGCAGCGCGAGCGGCTCGCCCACTTCGTCGAGCATCCAGGCTTTCATCGTCGTCTCCTCGTTGCGCGAACGCGCGCGAAGGGTTGGATCGTCGTGCATCACTACGGATCGAAAACGTCCGCGTGTTCAGCCGCGCGCCTTAATCACGTGCTTCAATCGCGCGCCTTAATCGCGCATTCAGCCGAACAACGTGTACTCGCCGCCCCGCGCAAGCGCCCGCTGATACGCGGGTCGCGCGTGAATGCGCTCCAGAAACGCGCGGATCGACGGATGCTTTTCCGCGCCCGCGCGCTTCGCACCGGCTTCGAGCGGAAAGCTCATCTGCACGTCGGCGGCCGTGAAGGCGTCGCCGGCGAACCAGCCCGTCGCGTCGAGTTCCTTCGCGATATAGCCGAAGTGCAGCGCAAGCTGCGGCCCGACGAAGCCGCTCTCCAGCGAGCCCGCCACCTTGCGCACGACCGGTTTCACGAAGAACGGCACCTTCGCGCCCGCGATGCGTTGCGCGACCAGCGCGAGCAGCAACGGCGGCATCGCCGACCCTTCCGCGTAGTGCATCCAGTAACGGTAGCGCAAATAGTCGGGCGTGCCGCGCGCGGGCACGAAGCGGCCATCGCCATATTGCTCGACCAGATATTCGAGGATCGCACCCGACTCGGCCAGCGTGTGTTCGCCATCCGTCACGACCGGCGATTTGCCGAGCGGATGCACCGCGCGCAACGCAGGCGGCGCGAGCATCGTCTCCTTGTCGCGCTGATACTTCACGATGTCGTACTCGACGCCCAGTTCTTCGAGCATCCAGAGCACGCGCTGCGAACGCGAATTGTCGAGGTGGTGAACCGTCAGCATCAGGACTCCTCCAGTTTTGTCGGCGTAACGTCATCGCCTTGTATGCGAAATGAATCATCGCGATTAACTGCTAGCATGCACGGAAAACAGAACAGGAGACTACCGTGCATGCCGTTCTTTTCACGCTGATCGATGGCGTGGCGATCGTCGCGGCGATCGCCCTGGCGACGCTCGTCGCCGCGCTCGTGATGGTAGCGTCCGCCGGGCCCAGGGCGGCGCAATCCGAGGATGTATTCGGATTCGAATCGCTCGACGCGCCGCCGGCCGCGAGCCTGCCGCCCGTGCAGCGTTACGCGGCGCGCGACGGCGAGCCGCTCGCGTTCCGCTTCTACGACAGCACGGCTTCGCAGGTGCTGATCTTCGTGCATGGCTCGTCGTATCACGGCGCGTCGTATCACGCGCTCGCGGCGCATCTGAGCCAGCGCGGCATCGCGCGCGTCGTGCTGCCGAATCTGCGCGGCCATTATCTGTCCGGCACGCGGCGCGGCGACATCGACTATATCGGCCAGTTCGAGGACGATCTCGCCGATCTCGTCACGCATCTGCGCAATCGCGGCGAGTCCGGACCGATCGTGCTCGGCGGCCATTCGAGCGGCGGCGGTCTCGTGATTCGCTTCGCGGGCGGCGCGCATGCCGCGCTCGTCGCGCGCTTTCTCGCGCTGAGTCCGGCCATTGCGCGTTCGCGTTCGCTCAAGGCCAATAGCGGCTGGGCGAGTCTGCATCTGCGACGGATCATCGGGCTCGCGCTGCTGAACCTGTTCGGCGTGCACGGCTTCGACGCCTTGCCGGTGATCGCCTTCAACAAGCCCGCGCGGTTTCGCGACGGCAGCGAAACGCTCGCGTATTCGTATCGGCTCAATAGCGCGTACCATCCGCGCGCGCGTTTCGATCGCGATGTGGCGAAGCTCGGCGCGCAATCGGCGGTGCTGGTCGGCGCGAACGACGAAGCCGTCGATGCGCCCTTGCTCGGCGAACTCATCGCGCGCGCCTCGCCGGCAACTTACTTCGCTATCCTTCCCGATATCAATCACTTTGGCGTGTTCACACGCGAACCGGCGATCGCGGCCGTGGCGGCATGGCTCGCCGCTCAACCGGACGACGGCGACACGCAGCGCGTCGCGGCCAGCGCGGCCATCGTGGTCTGAGGCATTGCGCGAGAAACATCGGACCGATCGCGCGGAAGGCAAATTCGATGGCGGCTGTCCGCGCCGCCAGCTTCGCGACGGCTCGACGTCAGCCGCACGACAGGTCCGCGCCAGAAGCCGCATCGTCACGTGTTTTTCGCCTTCGCGCGCTTTACTTTCCTCGCGCTCGCGCGCAACGTGCAGATCTGATCCTGCCGGTGCGCCGGGTTGGCGGTCGGGTTGGACACCGTGTCGGCGCCGCACGCGCGGCACTGAATTTGCTGCCGACGATGTTTCGCATTGTTTCGTAGACCGAGGTCCGCACGCTGCGCGACGTCTCACGCGGCATCGCGATGCGCGTGCGCTTGCCATCCTTGATGGAGCCAGCCGAACGCCATGTCACACGATCGCTCTCACGACGCGCCCGCTGCCGCCGACACCGCATCCACGCCCACCGACACCTCGCGCCGACGCTTCCTGCAATCGGCCGCCGCAGCCGCCGCGCTCGGCGCGACACCGCATCTGCACGCCCAGCCCAACGCGCCCGCGAGCGACGCCGCGAACGACACCGCAAGCGCGCCGCCCGTCGTGCCCGCGCAACCGGTTCAACTCAACATCAACGGCCGCGAGTACGCGCTGCATATCGAACCGCGCGTGACGCTGCTCGACGCCTTGCGCGATTACGCCGGTCTCACCGGCACGAAGAAAGGCTGCGATCGCGGCCAGTGCGGCGCGTGCACCGTGCTCGTCGAAGGCCGGCGCATCAACGCGTGCCTGACGCTCGCGGTGATGCACGAAGGCCAGCGCATCACCACGGTCGAAGGTCTCGCGAGCGCGACGCAAGCGAGCCAGCTCCAGCGCGCCTTCGTCGAGCACGACGCCTTGCAGTGCGGCTTCTGTACGCCGGGACAGTTGTGTTCGGCGACGGCGTGTCTCAGCGAATTCGCGGCGGGCACCGCGAGCGCCGCGACCGCCGACGTGCGCACGCGCCCCGCGCAACTGAGCGACGCCGAAATCCGCGAGCGCATGAGCGGCAATCTGTGCCGCTGCGGCGCGTACGTGAACATCGTGGCGGCCGTGCGCGACGCGCACAGCGCCGGCGCGTGACGCACGGAGCCGCTCATGGACGCTCTCTCCTACCAGCGCGCCGCCAGCATCGACGCCGCCATCGCCGCCGCGCAGCAACCGGGCGCGGCCTTCATCGGCGGCGGCACGAATCTGCTCGATCTGATGAAAGGCGGCCTCGCGCATCCCGTCACGCTGATCGACATCACGCGCCTCGCGCCGCTCGATCAGGTGGAGACCTTGCCCGACGGCGGCCTGCGCATCGGCGCGCTCGTGCGCAACAGCGACGCCGCCAATCACGCCCTCGTGCGCACGCGTTATCCGCTGCTCTCGCAGGCGCTGCTCGCGGGCGCGTCGCCGCAATTGCGCAACATGGCGACGGTCGGCGGCAATCTGCTGCAACGCACGCGCTGCGATTACTTCTACGACACCGCCTTCGCGCAATGCAACAAGCGCGCGCCCGGCAGCGGCTGCGCGGCGCTCGGCGGCTTCAACCGGCTGCACGCGATCCTCGGTGCGAGCGCGCAATGCGTGGCCGTGAATCCGTCCGATATGAGCGTGGCGCTCGCGGCGCTCGACGCCGTCGTGCAGGTGCGCGGTCCGAACGGCGCGCGCGCGATTGCCTTCGCGCAGTTTCATCGACTGCCCGGCGAGCGTCCCGATCTCGACACCACGCTCGCGCCCGGCGAACTGATCACCTCGGTCGATCTGCCGCCGCCCTCCTTCAGCGATCACGCGCACTATCTGAAGCTGCGCGACCGCGCGAGCTACGCGTTCGCGCTCGTGTCCGTGGCGGCGGCGCTGCAACTCGACGGCCGGACCGTGCGCAGCGTGCGCCTCGCGCTGGGCGGCGTCGCGCACAAGCCGTGGCGCGCGAGTGTCGCCGAGCAGCATCTCACCGGCCGGCCACTCGACACCGCAACGTTACGCGCGGCCGCCGCCGCTGAACTCGCGCAGGCGCGGCCGCTGCCGGGCAATGCGTTCAAGGTCGAACTGGCGCAGCGCGCGATCGTCCGCGCGACTTTGCTGGCGGCGGGCGCCACAGGAGACTTCGCATGAGCGACACGAACCGCCTGATCGGCCAGCCCGTCGATCGCATCGACGGCGTGCTCAAAGTCACGGGCAGTGCGAGCTATGCGTCCGATTTTCCCGAGGCACGGCTCGCGCACGCGGTGATCGTGACGAGCACGATATCGAGTGGCACGATCACGTCGATCGACACGCGCCGCGCGCAGGCGATGCCCGGCGTGCTACTGGTGATGACGTGGCAAAACGCGATGCGCCTGCCGAACAACGGCCAGACGCCGCTCGCGCCGCCCGCGGGCCGCCGCCTCACGCTGCTGCAGGACAACGTCGTGCGCTACAGCAACGAGCCGGTCGCGGTCGTGGTCGCCGACACGCTCGAGCGCGCCATCGACGCCGCGCAGCACGTCAAGCCGGTCTACGCCGCCACGCCCGGCACGCTCGATTTCGCGCGCGCGAAAACCCAGGCGCACACGCCGCCCTCGCCGCCGGGCCGTCCCGCCGATTCGTCGCGCGGCGATGTGGAAGCGGGACTGAGCGAAGGCGCGGTGCGCATCGACGCCATCTACACGACGCCGGTGCAATTCCACAATCCGATGGAACCGCACGCGACGATGGCGCACTGGGACGGCCCCGAACTCACGCTCTACGACTCGACGCAAGGCGTCTCCGGCGCGAGCACCGCCGTCGCCGCCGTGTTCGGCGTGCCCGCCGCGAACGTGCGCGTGATTTCGCCGTTCATCGGCGGCGGCTTCGGCTGCAAGGGTTCGTCGTGGTCGCATGTGAGTCTGTGCGCGATGGCCGCGAAGCAGACCGGACGCCCCGTGCGTCTCGCGCTCGCGCGTCCGCAGATGTTCGGCCCGGTCGGCTCGCGTCCGCACACCGAGCAGCATCTGTCGATCGCGGCGCGCAAAGACGGCACGCTGACCGGCCTGCGTCACGACACCTTTTCGCACACCTCGACGTTCGAGGACTGGACCGAGCTGTCCGGACTCGTCACGCGCATGATGTACGCGGTGCCGAACCTGAGCACGAGTCATCGCGTCGTGCCGCTGAACGTGGGCACGCCGACCTTCACGCGCGCGCCCGGCGAAACCACCGGCTCGTTCGCGCTCGAATCGGCGATGGACGAACTCGCGTGGCGGCTCAAGCTCGATCCCGTCGCGCTGCGTCTAAAGAATTACGCCGAAGCGGAACCGCAGGAAGGCAAGCCGTGGTCGTCGAAGGCGTTGCGCGAGTGCTACGCGGCGGGCGCGGAACGCTTCGGCTGGGCGAAGCGCGTGAACGCGCCGCGCGCGATGCGCGAGGGCAATACGTTGATCGGCTGGGGCATGGCGAGCGCGACCTATCCCGCGAATCGGGGCGAAGCGTCCGCGCTCGCGCGCATCCTGCCCGACGGCACGGC
>NZ_JAAGPN010000366.1:0-238 GCF_017104805.1 Paraburkholderia sp. Ac-20347
GAAAAAAAAAACCTCCCCCCCCCCCCCCCCCCCCCACCCCCCCCTCCCCCCCCCCCCCCCCCCCCTCCTTCTCCCCCTCTTTCCTCCTTACTTCTTCCTCTTTCTTCCCACCTTCCCCTCTCTCACCCCCCCCCTTTTCCTCACCTCCCTCCCCCTCATCCCAGCCTCCCCGTCTCTGACCTCTCGTATCTCCTCCTCCTTGTTCTCCCCTTCCTGCCTTCTCCTCTTCCTTCTGCAT
>NZ_JAAGPN010000367.1:0-6254 GCF_017104805.1 Paraburkholderia sp. Ac-20347
CCATGCTGGCCGCCGTGGGCGTAGCAGCACGCGCCGCGCCCGATGCCGGCGCCGCTGCCGCCGCGCCCTGATCGGCGTCTTCGTAATTCGGCGGCGGCGTGTCGCCGTAGTCCGGCAGGCTGCCATCCGACGACGCGTGGCCGTCCGACAGCAGATAGCGGCGGCGCTGCAGGTAGGTGTTGCGCACGAACGAGTACTTGTCGATCGCCGCGCCTTCCAGCAGGTCGCTCGCGCCCAGCAGATTCGCACGCGTGCTCACCACGTTCAGGCCGTAGAGGCCCCACGAGAGCGCCGCCGGATCGACATAGGTGAGCGGGTTGATGAAGTAGTTGCCGACGAGACCCACGCCGTCACGCACCGTGCTCGGCCCGAACAGCGGCAACACGAGGTAAGGACCGGCGGGCACGCCGTAGTGACCGAGCGTCAGGCCGAAGTCCTGATTGTGCTTGGGCAGCTTGGCGAGCGTCGCCACGTCGAACAGGCCGCCGACACCGAAGACCGTGTTGATCACGATCCGCATGATGTCTTCGACGCCGTCGGTGATCTTCAGCTGCAACAGGTTGTTGGCCGCGTTGTAGACGTCGCCGATATTCGCGAAGAAGTTCGTCACGCTGTCACGCACCGGCTGCGGCGTGATCTTCACGTAACCCTTCGCGACCGGCTTGAGCGCGTACTGGTCGACCTTGTCGTTGAAGGTGTAGACGGTGCGGTTGAAGCCTTCCCACGGATCGTCCTTCGACGGCGTCTGCACCGTCGAGCACGCCGTGAGGGCGAGCGCCGCGACACCGATCGAAACGGCGCGCATGCGTGTGGTCATCATCGTTTTTCTCCTTATTGCGCCGCCGCGCCCGAACCGGCTGCTGCCGGCGCGGGTGCCTGGACCGGCGCGGCGCTATCCCCGCCTGCCGGACCATTTGCGGCCCCACTTCCACTGTTACCCGATTTCGACGCGCCCGAGTCGGCAGCCTTGCTGTAGAGGAACTGGCCGATCAGGTTTTCGAGCACGATGGCCGACTGCGTCATCGAGATGGTATCGCCGGCCTTGAGCATTTCCGTGTCACCGCCCGGCTCCAGACCGATGTACTGCTCGCCGAGCAGACCCGAGGTCAGGATCTTCGCGGACGAATCCTTCGGAAACTGATACTGCTGGTCGAGATTGATCGTCACCAGCGCCTGGTACGTGTTCGAGTCGAAGCCGATCGACGCCACGCGGCCCACGGTCACGCCCGCGCTCTTCACGGGCGCGCGCGGCTTGAGGCCGCCGATATTGTCGAACTTGAGCTTCACGGGGTAAGTCGCCTGGAACGACAGCGAGCTCATGTTCCCGGCCTTCAGCGCGAGAAACAGCAGTGCAATGAAGCCCAGCACCACGAACAGGCCGACCCAGAAGTCGAGAGCAGTCTTTTTCATCGTCATCCCAATGAGAATCCGTTGCGGCGGCGCGCGGCCCGAAAGCCCGTCGCGCCTGCCGCGCCGCCCCGCCGTTCGCGTTCGACCCGGTCGAAACGCGAGACGCCGGAGCGCCTTGCTTTAGCTGAACATCAGTGCGGTGAGCAGGAAGTCGAGGCCGAGCACCGCGAGCGACGCGTACACCACCGTCTTGGTGGTCGCGCGCGACACGCCTTCGGGCGTGGGCTTCGCCTCGTAACCCTGATACAGCGCGGTGAACGTGACGGCAAAACCGAACACGATGCTCTTGATCACGCCGTTGCCGACGTCGGTCCAGACATCGACGCCGCCTTGCATCTGCGACCAGAACGCGCCCGAATCGACGCCGATCAGCAGCACGCCCACCACATAACCGCCCAGCACGCCGACCGCGCTGAAAATGGCCGCCAGAATGGGCATGGCGATCACGCCCGCCCACATGCGCGGCGCCACCACGATGCGCACCGGGTCCACCGCCATCATTTCCATGGCCGTGAGCTGCTCGCCCGCCTTCATCAGGCCGATTTCGGCCGTGAGCGAGGTGCCCGCGCGACCCGCGAACAGCAGCGCCGTGACCACCGGACCGAGCTCGCGCACGAGCGACAGCGCGACCAGCAGACCGAGCGCCTGCTCCGAACCATAACGGTTGAGCGTGTAATAGCCCTGCAGACCGAGCACGAAGCCGACGAACAGGCCCGACACCGCGATGATCAGCAGCGAATAATTACCGACGAAGTGGATCTGCTTCGTGACAAGACGCGGACGGCGCAGCAGCGGGAAGAATTCCAGCACGAGGCGCACGAAAAACCGCGTGGCATGGCCCGCGCGCGCGATGGCGTCGAGCACCGCGCGGCCGACTGAACTGATGGCGCCGGTCATGAGCGGCCTCCGCCAATGCCGAAGTCCGCGCCGAGCGGCACGTTCGTCGGGTAGTGAAAACGGAACGGGCCGTCCGGCGCGCCGTCGATGAACTGGCGCACGATCGGATCGGTCGAGGCGCGCAGTTCGTCGGGCGTACCTTGCGCCTGCACCTTGCCGTTCGCGAGGAAATACACGTAGTCGGCGATTGCGAACGACTCGGGCACGTCGTGCGTGACGAGGATCGACGTCGCGCCGAGCGCGTCGTTGAGCGTGCGGATCAGGTTCGCGGTAATGCCGAGAGAAATGGGGTCGAGTCCCGCGAAGGGCTCGTCGTACATCATGAGTTCGGGGTCGAGCGCAATCGCGCGCGCGAGCGCGACGCGGCGCGCCATGCCGCCCGAGATTTCCGACGGCGCGAGGTCGCGCGCGCCGCGCAGGCCCACGGCGTTGAGCTTCATGAGCACGAGGTCGCGGACCAGTTCTTCGGGCAGATCGGTGTGCTCGCGCAGGGCGAACGCGACGTTGTCGAACACCGACATGTCGGTGAACAGCGCGCCGAACTGGAACAGCATGCCCATTTTGCGGCGCAGCGCGTAGAGGCCGTCGCGCGTCTGCGCGCCGACGTCCTGGCCGTGAAACAGCACCTGGCCGCGCTGCGCGCGCACCAGCCCGCCGATCAGGCGCAGCACCGTGGTCTTGCCGCCGCCGGAGCCGCCCATGACCGCGATGACCTGGCCGCGCCCGAAGCGCATGTTCAGTCCGGACAGGACGAGCCGATCGCCGTAACCGAAGTCGACGTCGCGCAGCTCCAGAAGGGTCTCAGAGGTTGAGGGCACGTGGCTGACAGTCCATTTACACGAAGGCGGGATTATAGGGCCATCGTGGAATTGCTGCCGTGATGCGCCCATGCCGCTTGATGCAGTCGGAAAGGCCGTGAAAGGCCCCGCTGCTCGCTCCTCGCGCCGGTCACGCAACAGGGGCGCGACCGGCGACGAGGCGGACCATTATTGCGTAAACGCGTTGCGCAACGCAGCAACGGCGGCAGCCGGATCGGCGGCTTCCGTGACAGCGCGCACGACGGCCGCGCACGGCGCGCCGGTGGCGAGGACGGCGGGCAAGGCGGCGGCGTCGATGCCGCCGATCGCGACCATCGGCACCACGCCGTCGAGCAGTTGCACGTAGCGCGCGAGACGCTTGAGACCTTGCGGCGCGGTCGGCATCTGCTTGGTCGTGGTGGCGAACACCGCGCCGCAGGCGACGTAGCTCGGGCGGAAGTGCAGCGCCGTCAGCATCTCGAAATAGCCGTGCGTCGACAGACCGAGGCGCGTACCCGACGCCGCGATCGCGTTCAGATCGGCGTCGCGCAGATCTTCCTGGCCGAGATGGATGCCGTAAGCGCCCGCCGCCAGCGCGGCCTGCCAGTGATCGTTGATGAACAATTGCGCGTCGTGCTTGCGGCCCGCCGCGACGCAGCGCTCGATTTCACGCGTGAGTTCCGGCGATTCAGGCTGCTTGCTGCGCAGCTGCACGGTCGTCGCGCCGTAGTCGAGCACGCGCTCGACCCAGTCGGCGGTCGGCAGCACGGGATACAGGCCGAGCCGCGCCGGGCAAGGCGCGAACGGCTGCGCGGGCGCGTCGGGCAGACCGAGCACGCGCGGGAAGCGCGCGATGTCGACCGGCCAGGCGTCGGTCTGCTGTTCGTCGCCGTCGCGCCAGGCGAGCGCGAGCACGAGCGCGTCGTGCGGATCGAAACCGCAGTCGAGGAACGCCGCCAGCGCGGGAATCCAGTCCTCGGCCAGCGCGCCTTCGAGCGCGTAGCGCTCGCCGCCCAGATGCAGCGTGACGCGCGCCTCGCGCGGATCGTCGCCCGCGGCTTCGATTACGCCCGCGCCTTCGGTCATCCAGCGCGCGATGTTCGCGAGATGCGGCGCGGCGTCGGTCACGACGATCAGATCGCCGCCGTTGGGCGCGTCGGGCGGCGTCAGGCAGATGCGCCACGGCGCCTGCGTCGCCGCCCAGTCGCCCAGACGCGCGCGGATGCGTTCCGCCGTGGCGGTCAGCGCGTCGGCGGGCGGCCAGAACAGTTCACGGCCCTGAAAATGCAACGTTTCACTCATTACTTGCCTCCATCCTGGTGCCAGAACGGCATGCCGACGACCGGCGTGCTCGCGACGGCGGCTTCGCGCTCGGCCATCGGTCCGGCGAGATATGCACTGCGCCCCGCCTCCACGCCCAGCGCGAACGCGCGCGCCATCGCGTCGGGCTGCGTCGCCTGCGCGACTGCCGTGTTCAGCAGCACGCCGTCGAAACCCCACTCCATCACTTGCGCCGCGTGCGACGGCAGACCAAGGCCCGCATCGACGATCAGCGGCACGTCGGGCAGCCGCTCGCGCAGCACGCGCAGACCGTACGGATTGATCACGCCCTTGCCGGTGCCGATCGGCGCGCCCCACGGCATCAGCGCCTCGCAACCCGCGTCGAGCAGACGACGGCCGATCACGAGGTCCTCGGTGCAATACGGCAGCACCTTGAAGCCGTCCTTCACGAGCCGCGCGGCGGCTTCGATCAGGCCGACCGGATCGGGCTGAAGCGTGTAGTCGTCGCCGATCAGTTCGAGCTTGATCCAGTCGGTGTCGAACACCTCGCGCGCCATGTGCGCCGTGGTGACGGCTTCGTTGACGGTGAGGCAGCCCGCCGTGTTCGGCAGCAGCGGCACGCCGTGGCGCTTGAGCAGATCGAAGAAGCCGGCTTCGGCGCCGCCCTCGTTCATCTGGCGGCGCAGCGCGACGGTGATCATGCCGGGCCGCGCGGCCGCCATCGAATCGGACAGCGATTGCAGCGACGGATAGCGCGACGTGCCGAGCAGCACGCGGCTCTGGAAAGTTTCGCCGTAGAGCGTGAGCGCGTCGGCGGTCGGTTGAAGCGTGGTCATGGCGGAAATCCTGGTCGGGTGGCGTGGGCGCGCGGATCGGCTAACGGCCGTATCAGCCGCCGGCCACCGGGCTCACGACGTCGAGGCGGTCGCCCGCCGACAATGCGCGCGCGCCGTGCTGGGCGCGCGCCACGAAATCGCCATTCACGGCGACGGCGAACGGCGGACGTGCGCCGAACGCGACCAGCGCGTCGGCGACGGTCGCGCCCTCGGGAAGCGTGAGCGGCTTCTGATTGATCTGAATGTCCATAACGATTCGTCTGACTACGTGTGTTTCATGCGGCGCAAGCGGCGCGCCGTCGTGTCCATCGTGTTCCTGTTCGCGGATAGCGACGCGCTCAGGCCGGTTCGTGCGCGCGCGGCGCGGCTTCGGTGCGGCGGTCGTGCAGCATCGACGCCCAGCGCGATTCGGCGCGCAGCGCCTCGAATCCGTCGGCGTCCTGCATGCGTCCCGCCAGCAGCGCTTCGGCCACTCGCACGGCTTCGTCGGCGACGGCGGGCGCGATCATGAAACCGTGGCGATAGAGGCCGTTCACGCGCAACGTGTTGTCGCCGTCCCAGAAGAGCGCGGGGCGATGGTCGGGCAAGGTCGGGCGGCACTGCGAATTGAGTTCGAGAATGCGCGCCTCGCCAAACGCCGGATGCACGGCGAACGCCGCGCTCAGCAGTTCGAGCGCCGAGCGCACGCTCACCGGCGAGCGGTCCTCGCCTTCGATTTCGGTCGCGCCGATCACGTAGACGTCGTTCTGCTTCGGCGCGATATAGAGCGGATAACGCGGATGCAGCAGGCGCACCGGACGCGTGAGCCCGATGCCCGGCGCGTGCACGCGCGCAACCTCGCCGCGGATGCCGCGCAGTGCGGGCAACGCGGGCTTCGCGCCGAGTCCGCGGCAATCGATCGTCACGCGTGCGGGCGGCGGATTCGCGTCGTCGACCGTGGTATTCCAGTGCGTTTGCACGCCGCGCTGCGCGAGGCCCGCGGCGAGCGCGGCCAGCGCCTGACGGTTGTCGAGCTGGCCTTCGCCGTCGAGCA
>NZ_JAAGPN010000368.1:0-6212 GCF_017104805.1 Paraburkholderia sp. Ac-20347
CGGATGTGCGCGGCATTGAGCCGGTCAAGGTGCGCATTGGCACTATCTGATTTTGAACAAATAGTGAACAGATATTGAACCGGCTAAGCTGGGCGGCCGTTTGCGGGCAAAGAGACGTGCCGCCCGTGTAGGTGTTGACGCCCGTGAGCGTCGCCGTGCCGCTGCCTTGCTTGGTGACGCTGCCCGTGCCGCTGATCACGCCGCTGAAGGTCTGCGCGGTCGCATCGCCGAACGTGAGGCTGCGCGCGCCGAGCGTGACGTTGCCCGAACCGGACAGCGCGCCGATCGTCTGATTCGCACTCGATCCGCTGATATCGAGCGCCGCGCTCGTGCTGGCCAGATTGACCGCGCCCGTCGACGCGAGCGAGCCGCCCGCGCCGAGCGCGAGCGTGCCCGCGTTGATCGTCGTGCCGCCCGTGTAGCTGTCGAGGCCCGTGAGCGTCACGGTGGCCGCGCCGTTCTTCACCAGCGCGCCGGTGCCGGCGATCACGCCGCCGAGCGTCGCCGCGTTGCTACCGCCGAGCGTGAGCGTGTTCGCGCCGAGATTGATCGCATTGACGAGCGTGAGGCCCGCCGTGCTCGTATCGAGCGTGGCCGCGCCGCCCACGTTGAGCGCACCGCTGCCGAGCGCCGCCGCGTTGCCCGCGACGAGCGAGCCGCCGTTCAGGTTCGTGCCGCCCGAATAGCTGTTCGCGCCCGTGAGCGTGAGCGCCGCGGTGCCGGTCTTGGTCAGCGCGCCGGTGCCCGACAGCACGCCCGAAAGCGTGAACGCGTTGCTGCCTTGCGCGATGAGTCCGCCCGTGCCGAGCGAGATCGTGTTCGCGATGTTCAGGCCCGCCGCCGCGGCTTCGAGCGCGCCGCCCGTCGCCGTAATCGTGCCGGTGCCGAGGCTCGTGGCGTTATCGACGATGGCCGTCGCGGTGCTGGCGAGCGTCGCGTCGAGCGCGCCCGACGGACCGTTGAGCGTCCACGTCCCGCTCTCCAGCGAGAGATGGTTGAAGTTGATGTAGTTGGACATCGTGACCTGGCCGGCCGCCGGGCCGCCCGTGGCCTGCGCGAGATGCAGCGTGTTGTTGCCGCCGCTGCCACCGTCCACGTAACCGGCCTGAGCGAAGCCCAGACTCACGCCGACGAGACCCAGCACGCCCACGTACGCGCCCGTGCCGGCCGACACCGACGAACCCGTGTACGCATAGAAGTTGTTGGTGCTGCCCGCGCCCATCGACACGCTGCCGATCACGCTGCCCGTGTTGCGGAACGTGTTGCCCGCCGTCGACGCCTGAAAGCCCACGCGGCCCGAGATCGTGCCGTTGTTCGTGAAGTTGACCTGACCGCCGCCGTACACCGCGGCGGTGACGCGATCGGCGGGCGCGACCGTCACGCCCGCGATGGCACTGGAACCGATCGTGCCGTTATTGACGATGTTGCTCACGCCGCCCGCGCCGTTCTGCACGGCGAGCGCCAGCCCGGTGAGATTCGACAGATTGACGGTGACGAGCTGCGCGGTGCCGTTCATCGTGCCGTTGTTGGTCACGTTGATGGTGCTCGCGCTGCTGTTGCCGATCACCGTGCCGCTCGACAGGATGCTGAGTACGCCTAAAAGAGAAGGATCAATAGTGCCGCTGTTATTGAAGGTGACGTTGCTGCCCGTGAGCGATACCGCCGTGCCGCCCACGCCGAGCAACACGCCGAAGTTGGTCGTGGAATCGGCGTTGACGGTGATGCCGCTGGTGGTATTCGCATAGTTCGGCGCAAGCGGATTGGCCGCGCCCGTGCAATTCACCACCGAGCCTGCCGTCGTGCACGTCGTCGCCTGCGCGCGGCCTGGCGTCAGCAGGCAAATGCATAACGCAATGCACAAAGAAGCGCACAACGCAATGAACGCAACAATAACGTCGCTGGAAACCAGGCCGCCCATTACGTGTGGCGCGACGCGTGACGCGCCAATACCGTTCGATTCCCTCACGCCCTTTCCCCTTAGAAGATCGTGAATCGGCACTACGTCGATATCCGTTTCGCAGACGCGCAGAGACCCATCCCGCACAGATGGACTGAGCGAGTCAAATCGGCGCCGTCGCGGCCGTGCACGTGCGGACGCCGGTCATGGACGGCGCGCGCAGAGACGCGACGCAAGGCGCACGGGCGCTTTGCGGGCTAGCGGCGATCAGGGCGAACGGATGGCGGCTGCGGGCGAGCCACACGCGTCCAGCAAGCGTGCAAGACTCGCCGCGCCAATCAGGATGGGCTGGTGCGCGGTTTCATGGAGGGTGCCTCCCGGTGTACTCTCGTGGATTGTTTGTTCACATCATTGACTGTCATCCAGAGCATAGACAAAAGCTTGCTTACTTCAAGCTTTAAATCGAGATTTAAATCATTTTTTGCGGACTGAATTAAATTACGGTAAAAGCGCCAATGAAAAAATCGCAGGAAGAAAAATTGACAGGGAACGGCTTATGCGAAACGTTTTTAAAGCGCGGCAATAACTGCTTTAAATGACGAAAAGCGCCGGTAAAAAATTCGCGCGAGGCGCTTATACCGGTTATGCCGGTTATGCCAATGGACGGAACAGGTTTAAAGCGGGAATGCCGTCTGCTGGGCTCTTCTGCATCGTGGCCGGGTCTTTCACGATTGCTGATTGCATCGCGCATGTCGCCCGTCATGCCTAGCGCGGCCCTCGCCTGAAAAAAGAAAAGCCCGCTCGCGGCGGGCTTTCTTCTTTTGCCGACCGTTGCTGACGCAACGAGTCAACGCGCATCAACGCGCCCGAACGCATCAATTCCGTCCCGATACACCCGTCGAATACTCCACGCGGTTGCGCCCTTCGCGTTTGGCGCGATAGAGCGCGGCGTCGGCTTCCTCGATCAGCGCGGTTTCGGCGATGCCCGCCGTCGGCGTCAACGTCGCGACGCCCACGCTGATCGTCAGATGCTCGCTCACCTTCGAGCCGACGTGCGGCAGTTGCAGCGCGACCACATCGCGACGCATCTTCTCCGCGAGCATGCGCGCGAACACACTGCCCGCACCCGGCAGCACCACGGCGAACTCCTCGCCGCCAAAACGCGCCACCAGATCGCGCGGCTGCTTCACCTCGCGGCGAATCGTCGTGGCCACCGAGCGCAGCACGTTGTCGCCGGCCACGTGGCCGTAGGTGTCGTTATAAGGCTTGAAGTAATCGACGTCGATCATCAGCAGCGACATCTCGGTGCTCTCGCGCTGCGCGCGACGCCATTCCGCGCCGAGAAATTCGTCGAGATAGCGGCGATTCGAGAGGCCCGTCAAACCGTCCGAATGCGTGAGACGGCGCAGCTCCAGATTCGCCTTTAGCAGCTCCTGCTGCGAGCGGCGCAGCGCGCGATACGCCTCGTCGCGCTGGAGCATGTTCACATAGGAGCGCGAGTGATACTTGATGCGCGCGATCAGCTCGATGCTGTCCGGCAGCTTCACGAGGTAATCGTTCGCGCCCGCCGCGAACGCCGCGCTCTTGATCGCGGGCTCTTCCTTGGTCGACAGCACGATGATCGGCACGTCGCGCGTGGCGTCATTGGCGCGATAGGCGCGCACGAGCGTGAGGCCGTCGGTGCCCGGCATCACGAGGTCCTGCAGGATCACCGTGGGCCGCACTTCCTCGGCCATGCGCACGGCCTGCTCGGGATGCGCGCAGTAATGGAAGTCGATCTCGCGCTCGGCGGACAGCGCGCGCCGCACGGCCTCGGCGACGATCGCCTGGTCGTCGACGAGCAGCACCATCATCGGCACATCCGCATTCGGCAACGGCTGTTCGAGCGCGGTGCGCACGGCCTCCAGCGCCCGTTCGAGCGAAGCCTCGTCGGGGCCGCCATCGGCAAGTGCGGGCTCGACTCCGGGTGTCAGATTCGGCTTCTCGGTCATGATTTCGGTCGCATGATGTGGATCGGGTCGAAGATCGGTACGCGCTTCGCCCCGGTTTCTCTCGTTACTCGGGTCGCCCCGCGCCGGGCAGGGCGACGCGTTGGCAAATTTCGGCGGCAATGGCGGGCAGCGGCAGAATCGCGCGCGCGGCGTCGAGCGCGGCGGCGGCTTTCGGCATGCCGTAGACGGCGCTCGTCGCGGCGTCCTGCGCGATCGTGTAATAGCCCTTCGCGCGCATGGCCTTCAGGCCGATCGCGCCGTCGCGGCCCATGCCGGTCAGCAGCACGCCGATGGCCGCGCCGCGCCAGTGCTCGACCACGCTGTGGAAGAACGTGTCGACGGAAGGCCGGTACGGCGTGTCCGCCGGCTCGCGAGTGTAAGCGAGCTTGCCGACGGCCGTCATGCACAGATGGTCGTTGGTGGCTGCGAGCAGCGCCTCGCCGGGCGTCGGCCGGTCGCCTTCTTTGGCGACGCGCACCTTCAGCGCGGCCTGGCCGTCGAGCCAGTCGGCCATGCCCGCCGCGAACGACTGATCGACGTGCTGCACGATCACGATCCCGGCGTTGAAGCTGGCCGGCAACGCGCCCAGCACGGTGGCGAGCGCCGTGGGGCCGCCCGCCGATGCGCCGATCGCCACCAGCGGCGTGCGCGCTTCCGTTGCGCTCACACTCGCGCCCGGCGCGCGCGCCACGTCGCTCACCACGTTCACGCGGCCGATCTGCTCGATCTTCGCGAGCAGCAGATCCATCGTGCGGCGCGCGTCGGGGCCCGCGAGCGTGGGTGTGTCGACGGCGTCGAGCGCCCCTGCGCCCATCGCCTCGTAGACGCGCCAGGCGTTCGCGCCGACGCTGCTCGTGACGATCAGGATCGGACACGGCGAGCGCGCCATGATGCGCCGCGTGGCTTCCACGCCGTCGAGCTTGGGCATGACGAGATCCATGAGGATCACGTCGGGCGGCTGCGCGGCGCAGAAGTCCACCGCCTGCTCGCCGTCCTGCGCCACCCACAGCACACGATGCCCGGGCCGCCTGGCGATGGCGTGACGCAACGCCTCCACGGCCAGCGGCATGTCGTTCGCGATGCCGATATTCATCAGGTCGCCTCTCCGATCAGATCGTTCACGGCGTCGAGCAGCGCCTCGTCGTGGAAGCTGCCCTTGGTCAGGTAATAGTCGGCGCCCGCGTCCAGGCCGCGCCGGCGGTCGTCCTCGCGATCCTTGTACGAGACGATCATCACCGGCACCGCGCGCTGCTGCGGATCGCTGCGGATCATCGTGACGAGTTCGATGCCGTCCATGCGCGGCATGTCGACGTCGGTAATCACGAGATCGAACTGGCCCGTGCGCAAGGTGTTCCAGCCGTCCATGCCGTCCACCGCCACGGTCACGGCGTAGCCGCGTTTTTCGAGCAGCTTGCGCTCCAGTTCGCGCACGGTCAACGAATCTTCCACCACCAGAATGCGCTTGCGTTCGCGCGCCGTGGCCTGGGTGCCGCGCGCCACGCCCGCGAGCTGTCCTTCGCGCACCAGCCGCCCGACCGACGCGACGATATCCTCGACGTCGACGATCAGCGCCACCGTGCCGTCTTCGAGCAGCGACGCGGCCGCCACGTTGCGCACCTTGCCCAGACGCGCGTCGAGCGGCTGCACGGCGAGCGTGCGCTCGCCCGCGAAGGCATCGACAGCCACGCCGTAGAGCGCGGCTTCGTGGCCCGCGCCGTCGCCGACCAGCACCACGCTCACGTCGTCGGCGTCCGTTGCGGGCACGCCGCGGCCGTCGGCGCCGAGCAACTGACGCGCCGTCACGAGGCCCACGGGGCGCCCTTCGTAGGCGATGTGCTGCTGGCCTTCGAGCATTTCGATCGCGCTGCGCGGCACGCGCAAAGCGCGCCGCACGTGCGCGAGCGGGAACGCATAGGCCTCGCCCGCGACATCGACGATCAGGCTGCGCACGACCGAAAGCGTGAGCGGCAATTGCAGCACGAAGCGCGTGCCGCGCCCCGCCGTGCTTTCGATGCGCACCGTGCCGTGCACGGCCTTGGCGAAATTCTGCACGGCGTCGAGACCCACGCCGCGCCCGGACACGTCGGTGACGCGCTCGCGCATCGTGAAACCCGGCAGCAGCAGGAAGTCGAGCAACTCCGGCTCGGACATGACGGCCACGGCGTCGGCCTGCGCGAGACCGCGCGCGACGATCGCGCGTTTGAGCGCGTCGAGATCGACGCCCGCGCCGTCGTCGGCCACGGCGATCAGCAGCTTGCCCGCGCTGTGGCGCGCTTCGAGCGTGAGGCGCGCCTCCTCGGGCTTGCCCGCGCTCGCGCGCGTGG
>NZ_JAAGPN010000369.1:0-6203 GCF_017104805.1 Paraburkholderia sp. Ac-20347
GCCGCACCGGCTGCGCCTGTCGCCGCGCCCGCTCCAGCGGCCGCCGCAGCGCACCCCGACCACGAACGCAAGGCGCGTCCGGCCGCCGCCGCTTCGGCGGAAGGCAGCTCGATCCGCGTCGGCGTCGAGAAGGTCGACCAGCTGATCAACCTCGTCGGCGAGCTCGTGATCACCCAGGCGATGCTGGCGGAAACCAGCAGCGCCTTCGATCCGGCGCTGCACGACCGCCTCTTTAACGGCATGGCGCAGCTCGAGCGCAACGCGCGCGATCTGCAGGAAGCGGTGATGTCGATCCGCATGATGCCGATGGATTACGTGTTCAGCCGCTTCCCGCGTCTCGTGCGCGACCTCGCCGCGAAGCTCGGCAAGGAAGTGGAGCTGGTCACGTTCGGTCAGGCGACCGAACTCGACAAGAGCCTGATCGAGCGCATCATCGATCCGCTGACCCACCTCGTGCGCAACTCGCTCGACCACGGCATCGAAACCGTGGAAGCGCGCCGCGCCGCGGGCAAGGACGCGACCGGCCAGCTCGTGCTGTCCGCTGCGCACCACGGCGGCAACATCGTCATCGAAGTGAGCGACGACGGCGCGGGTCTGCGTCGCGACAAGATTCTCGCCAAGGCGGTCAAGCAGGGCATGACGGTCAGCGACACGATGACCGACGAGGAAGTCTGGAACCTGATCTTCCTGCCGGGCTTCTCGACGGCCGAACAGGTCACCGACGTCTCGGGCCGCGGCGTGGGCATGGACGTGGTCAAGCGAAACATCCAGGCGATGGGCGGCCACGTGGAGATCAGCTCGCACGCGGGCAAGGGCAGCACGACGCGCATCGTCCTGCCGCTCACGCTGGCGATTCTCGACGGCATGTCCGTGAAGGTCGGCAACGAGATCTTCATCCTGCCGCTGAACTTCGTGATGGAGTCGCTGCAGCCGCGCCACGAAGACATCTACACCGTCACCAACGGCGACCGCGTGGTGCGCGTGCGCGGCGAATATCTGCCGCTCGTCGCGCTGCACCAGTGCTTCAACGTCGATGGCGCGCGCACGGATCCGACGCAGGGCATCGTCACCATCATGGAGACGGAAGGCCGCCGCTTCGCGATGCTGATCGACGAGCTCGTCGGCCAGCAGCAGGTCGTGGTGAAGAACCTCGAAACGAACTACCGCAAGGTGCACGGCATTTCGGCGGCGACCATTCTGGGCGACGGCAGCGTCGCGCTGATTGTCGACGTGGCCGCGCTGAACCGCGAAACGCGTGCGTCGCACGGCGTGGGCGCGGGCATGAAGGGCGGCGCCAACGCGGGTTCGTTCCAGGAATTCGCCTAAGCGCGCGTGCGATTGACATCCGATCGAAACACAACGCATCAACCAACCATTTCCCAACCGTTCAGGGGCTAACGTGGCAGAAGTCCAATCCATCCAGGGCGGCGGCGCACAGGGCGCAGTCGCTGGCGCGCACCGCCGCGACGCGCAACAGGCCGACGCAGGCGGTCAGGAGTTCCTCGTCTTCACGCTGGGCGCGGAAGAGTACGGCATCGACATTCTCAAGGTCCAGGAAATCCGCGGCTACGAGAGCGTCACGCGCATCGCCAACGCACCCGATTTCATCAAGGGCGTGATCAATCTGCGCGGCATCATCGTGCCGATCGTGGACATGCGCATCAAGTTTCACCTGGGCCGTGTCGAGTACGACCACCAGACCGTCGTGATCATCCTGAACGTCGCGCATCGCGTGGTGGGCATGGTGGTGGACGGCGTGTCGGACGTGCTCACGCTGCAGGCCGACCAGATCATGCCGGCGCCGGAATTCGGCGCGACGCTCACGACCGAGTACCTCACGGGTCTCGGCACCGTGGACGGCCGCATGCTGATCCTGATGGACATCGAGAAGCTCATGACGAGCCGCGAGATGGAACTCATCGAGGCGCTCAGCGCTTAAGCGGTCGCGAGCGGTCGCACGCAGAGACAGGCACGGACAGGTACGACAGGGCAATAAGGCGAGGTAGCTTCGGGGGTGAGGCCGCAAGGCCCGCGTGAGAGGAAGAGCGGAAAGCCGCCGGCAGCAGACCGGTCAGAGCGGCGCACCGCCATGACCTCCGGCGCGCCCGCGCCACCGCGGCGAAACGGCCCGCTAACGTCGCACAGGACAGGAGCAAACGATGTTGCACAGATGGTCGATCCGCACGACGCTCACGGGCGTCGGGGTCATTCTCCTGGCGCTGACCGTGCTGGTCGGCGCACTCGGACTCGTCGCGCTCGGCAACGCGGGCGACTCGCTCGCGACGATTGCGCGCGGCGATGTCGTCGCGATGCATTCGCTCAACGACGCGTCGTCGTATCTGCTGCGCTCGCGCGTCTCGCTCGATCGCGCCAACTCGCTCTATGCGGCGAGTCAGAACGACGAGGCGAAGAAGGCCATCGACCGCGCCGACGTGCTGCTCGGCAAGTCGAACGACGCCTGGAAGATCTTCCAGGCCGCGCCGAAGGCGGGCATCGACGCCGCCGCGCTCGACACGCTCGCCACCAAACGCGCGTCGCTCCTCAGCGACGGCGTGCAGCCCGAATTCACCGCGCTGCGCGCCAACGATCTGGCGGCGTATCACGCGGTCGCGGACACGAAGATCAGCCCGATGTTCGTCGATTACGACAACTCGGCGGCGCCGATCGCGCAGCAGTTGCAGGACGGCGCGCAGGCGCGCGAAGAAAGCGCGCGCTCGCAGATTTCGCTGATGCGCACGCTGATCGGCGCGGCGATTCTGGTGGCGCTGGTGGTGGTGGTGGCGATCCGTTTCGCGATGCGCGGCCTGATCGTGCAGCCGCTCGAAGACGCGGTGAAGAGCTTCGAGCGCATCGCGCAGGGCGATCTCACCGAACGCATCGACGTCTATAGCAACAACGAAATCGGCCGTCTGTTCGCGGGCGTCAAGCGCATGCAGGACAGCCTCGTTTCGCTCGTTTCCGCCGTGCATAACGGCGCGGGTTCGATCGACGTGGGCGCGCGCGAGATCGCGATGGGCAACACCGATCTCTCGCAGCGCACCGAGCAGCAGGCCGCGTCGCTGCAGGAGACGGCGTCGAGCATGGAGCAGCTCACCGGCACCGTGCGCCAGAACGCCGAGAACGCGCGCCAGGCGAGCCAGCTGGCCGTCAACGCGTCCGATATCGCGACGCGCGGCGGCGAAGTGGTCGGCGAAGTGGTGCACACGATGCAGGACATCGCCGCGAGTTCGGCGAAGGTCGTCGACATCATCAGCGTGATCGAAGGCATCGCGTTCCAGACCAATATTCTTGCGCTCAACGCGGCCGTGGAAGCGGCGCGCGCGGGCGAGCAGGGCCGTGGTTTCGCGGTCGTGGCCGGCGAAGTGCGCACGCTCGCGCAGCGCAGCGCGGGCGCGGCGAAGGAAATCAAGGAACTCATCAACGATTCCGCGCAGAAGGTGCAGAGCGGCTCGCAACTGGTGGGCCGCGCCGGCACGACGATGGACGACATCCTTCAGGCCGTGCGTCGCGTGACCGACATCATGGGTGAGATCAGCGCGGCGTCCGAGGAGCAGTCGAGCGGCATCGAGCAGGTCAATCGCGCGGTCACGCAGATGGATACGGTCACGCAGCAGAACGCGGCACTGGTCGAGGAAGCGGCGGCGGCAGCAGCTTCGCTCGAAGAGCAGACGCGCAATCTGCAGGGCGTGCTGGGCACCTGGCGCACGAATGGGGCCGATCGTGGCGATCGTGCGGATCGTGCCGATCGCGGTGCTTCGAACGGCGTCTCGCGCGGTCATAAGGTAACAAAGCCTTCAGTTTCCGCCGCGCCTGCCGTTGCTGCAAAGACGGATGCGCAGTTTGCAGCGGCGCCCGCGAAGCGCACGACGCCGACGGCGTCCGCCGCCGCCAAACCCGCTGCCACGTCAGCGGCTGCGAAGGCGGCCCCGGCTGCGAAATCGGCGGCGGTGCGCGCCGAGCCGCAGGCGGCGCCGGTCAGCGTGACGGCTTCCGCGAAGGACGATTCCGACTGGGAAACGTTCTGAGCGTGAGCAGGACCGGCGGCAGAGGCAACGGTTAAAGCAGCAGGGCAGCAAAAACGCAGCAAAAACGCAGCAAAGCGCAGCACAACGCATCACGGCAATCATCCACGCAACAACCAAGACGTAGACACACGCAGACGAGAACGGCAATGCAACTGAGCGCATCACCACGGCATGAATCGCACCGCGCCGCTGCCCGCAAGGCAGCGCTCGCGCCGCGCGCCGCGCTTACGCACGCATTGCAGGCGCCCGGAAGTGCGCAGACACTCGCGGCAATGCGCGCAGCGCGCGTAGGGGCAAGATCATGAAGTCGCTGCGGTTTTCCCGCGCCGGAAGCAACACCCAGGCCGAACGTGGCGATCGTGGCGACGCGACGCGTCTCGCGTCCGCCGCACCGGGCGAAGGCGCCGCGCGCGACTTCGACTTCACGTCGGCGGACTTCGAGCGCATCCGCTCGCTGATCCATCGCCGCGCCGGCATTTCGCTCTCGGACCACAAGCGCGACATGGCCTACAGCCGTCTCGCGCGGCGTCTGCGCGCGCTCGGTCTCGACAGCTTCCGCGAGTATCTCGACGAACTCGAAAGGCGCAACGACGCGAGCGAGTGGGAAGCGTTCACCAACGCGCTCACGACCAACCTCACGGCGTTCTTCCGCGAGGCGCATCACTTCCCGATCCTCGCGGATTTCGTGAAGCGACGCCCGCAGCCGGTTTCGGTGTGGTGCTCGGCGGCGTCGACGGGCGAGGAACCGTACTCGATCGCGATGACGCTGATCGAGGCGCTCGGCGACCGCGCCGCCCGCGAGGCGCGCGTGCTGGCCACCGATCTGGACACCCAGGTGCTCGCGAAAGCGGACGCGGGCGTCTACGCCTTCGACCAGGTCAAGCACCTCACGCCCGAGCGCCTGAAGCGCTTCTTCCTGAAGGGCACGGGCTCGCATGCGGGCCTCGTGAAGGTGCGCCCGGAACTGCGTCAGATGATCAAGTTCGAGCAGCTCAATCTGACCGACGCGGATTACGGCCTGCGCCAGAACTTCGACGCGATCTTCTGCCGCAACGTGATGATCTACTTCGACAAGCCGACCCAGGCGCAGGTGCTCACGCGCTTCGAGCCGCTGATGAAGCCGGACGGCCTGCTGTTCGCGGGGCATTCGGAGAACTTCACCTACGTGACGCAGGCCTTCCGCCTGCGCGGCCAGACCGTCTACGAACTCACGCGTGGACGCGGCGCGGCCACGTCCGCCGCAAGCACGACGGGTAGCACGCCAAGCAGCACGGCGAGCAGCGCGAAAGCGCCCGCGAAGTCCGAAGCGGGAGCGAGCGTATGAGCACACGCCTGCCGATCGCGACCAATCGCTACTTCGACGCGCACTTCCAGCGCCCCGGCGTGAAGCTGCTGCCGAACGAATTCTTCACCACGAACGAAGACATGGTGCTCGTCACCGTGCTCGGCTCGTGCGTGGCGGCCTGCATCCAGGACCGCACTGCGGGCATCGGCGGCATGAATCACTTCATGCTCCCCGACGACGGCGCCGACGCGGGCACCGCGCCCGTGGGTTCCGACGCGATGCGCTACGGCGCCTACGCGATGGAAGTGCTGATCAACGAACTCATCAAGGCGGGCGGCCGCCGCGAGCGCTTCGAAGCCAAGGTGTTCGGCGGCGCGGCCGTGCTGGCGGGCATGACGACGATGAATATCGGTGACCGCAACGCCGCGTTCGTGCGTCGTTATCTGGCGACGGAAAGCATCCGCATCGTCGCCGAGGATCTGCAGGGCTCGCATCCGCGTAAGGTCGCGTTCCTGCCGCGGACGGGACAGGGGAGGGTCAAGCAGCTGCGGCGGCCGCCGCGAGCGCTTCGAAGCCAAGGTGTTCGGCGGCGCGGCCGTGCTGGCGGGCATGACGACGATGAATATCGGTGACCGCAACGCCGCGTTCGTGCGTCGTTATCTGGCGACGGAAAGCATCCGCATCGTCGCCGAGGATCTGCAGGGCTCGCATCCGCGTAAGGTCGCGTTCCTGCCGCGGACGGGACAGGGGAGGGTCAAGCAGCTGCGGCGGCCGCCGCGAGCGCTTCGAAGCCAAGGTGTTCGGCGGCGCGGCCGTGCTGGCGGGCATGACGACGATGAATATCGGTGACCGCAACGCCGCGTTCGTGCGTCGTTATCTGGCGACGGAAAGCA